>JALSSE010000266.1 GCA_026984415.1 Hydrogenothermaceae bacterium
AAAATGGCAACCAGAGTAGGTATTATTGTACTTAGTGGAACACTTGATAAAGTTCTACCTGCGTTTATTCTTTCTACAACAGCAGCAGCCATGGGAATGGAAGTTGGAATGTTTTTTAGTTTTTATGGTTTAACAGTTTTACATAAAGAAAAAAATAAAAATCTAAAAGTTTCTCCAGTTGGTAATCCAGCAATGCCTATGCCTGTTCCAGTCCCTCAAATAGTAACTATACTACCGGGAATGATGGATTTTTCCACATCTATGATGAAAAAAATGATGGAAAAACACAATATGCCTTCCCTTGAAAAGTTAATTCAAGATGCCATAGACCTTGATGTAAAACTTTATCCGTGTCAAACAGCTATGTCTTTGTTTGGATATAAGGAAGAAGACCTGATAGAAGGTGTTGAAAAAACTGCTGGTGCAGCAACTTTCCTTAATTTTGTAAATGCAGGTGATAAGTCTATTGTTATGAATTTTTAGATAAAATCTTTAAATACTGTAATCAGTATAAGGATAAATCCTCCTGTGGCAACGAAAATTATTCCTTTTATAGCCTTTTTGTATATTTTTTCAGAAACGATTTTATAAACATTAATACCGTTAATTTCTGTTATATTATCTAATTTGATTTCTTTATTACAAACGTTTAAATAGGATATGTGATTTTCACATTTTGTATTTTTTATTCTACACTGGTAATTTTTATTGAGAAAAGTTTTTATTTCAACTTCTTTTCCTGTTAAACTTTTTTCATTTAAAACTTTTTTTAGTTCTTTGCATTCATCTGTAGTTAAATGTATAAATCCTGAAATCAGGAATGTGAAACCGATAAAATAAAAAATCAGGACAAAAACATTTCTAAGGAAAAATTTTGCCTTTTTCAAGTTTACTTTTTGCCAATTTTGTATTTATCGTAAACTTCTTGTTTGAATTTTTGAATTATTTTTGAGTCTGAGCTTATTTCGTGGATAAATTCATTTTTTTCTGAAAAGTATGCCAGTGCATATAAAATAATTGTGTATAAAGCCAGTCCCGCAAAAAAACCAAGAATTTTATCAATTATTTTTAAAATGCTTATTCTGTGGATAAACTTATAAATTAAAGCATTTATTAAAAAGAAAAGAGTAAATATAAAAATAAAAATTATCAAGAATGCGAAAAGGTCTATGATAACTTTATCACCGTTGAAATATTTAAGTAAAAATTCACCTAATTTTTTATAGTAAAGGATGGCTATAAAAATACCTAATCCAATTCCTGTAAATTTAAAGAAAATATCAAGGAAACCTTTGTAAACACTAACTATAACCAGATAAAGTAGTATTGCAATTAAAACAATGTCTATCATTTAACTTTCCTGTTTTATTTTAAAAATAAAAAGGCTTGGATTATGAAGATAACTTTTCTTTTACTATCTTACTAACTACTGAACCTTCTGCTCTTCCCTGTGTTTTTTCCATAACAACTTTCATAACTTTTCCCATATCTTTCATAGAAGAAGCACCTGTTTCTTTTATAACTTCTTCAACTATTTTTTGAATCTCTTCTTCTGTTAAAGGTTGAGGTAGGAATTCCTGAACTATTTTTAGTTCTCTTTCTTCTTTTTCTGCTAAATCTTCTCTTCCAGCTTTTCTGTACTGCTCTATTGAATCTTTTCTCTGTTTAGCGTATTTTTGAAGGATTTTTATAATTTCTTCATCAGAAAGTTCTTTCTTTGTATCTATCTGAACTTTTTTTATTTCAGAGATTAGCATACGTATAGTAGCTAATCTCTCTTTATCGCCACTTTTCATGGCTGATTTCATTTCTTCCTGAAGTTTTTTTAGTAAAGACATTTTATTACCTTTACAGTAATCCTTTTTTCTTGAGAGCTTTTATTAATCTTTTTCTTGCTGCTCTTTGTTTTCTTTTTCTCTTTACAGAAGGCTTTTCGTAAAATTCTCTTCTTTTATATTCTGTTAAGATACCTTCTTTTTCACATATTTTTTTGAATTTTTTTAAAGCCTTCTCAAAGCTCTCGTCATCTTTGACGTAAACTGTTGCCATACAGTTTCGACCTCCTTTAATTTAATATACATCTTAATAGAATAAATCATCTGAACGTACAAAGTCAAATATATTCTTATTATTCAAGGTATCAACTTTATTTTTTAATTTTGACAATTTTTTTAGTTATTTTTACTTTTTAACATAAGTCTTCTATCTTTATAATAAATTTTGAACCTTTTCCAATTCCTTCACTTTCTACTTTTATTTCTCCATTTAAAAGTTTTACTAATCTTTTCACAAGAGCTAAACCTAATCCTGTTCCTTTATACTTTTTCTGTAAA
>JALSSE010000267.1 GCA_026984415.1 Hydrogenothermaceae bacterium
ATACAGGCAAAAATAGTTGACGATTCTGATTTTTCTAAAATATCAAATCTTAATAATTTTAATAAAATTGTTGTATCTCCAGGAATTCCTTTTTTCCACCAGATTTTCAAAAAAGCCAAAAAAGAAAAAATAGAAATTGAAGGAGAAATTGAATTTGCATATAAATTTTTTAATGGAAAGATAGTATCAATTATTGGAACAGATGGTAAATCAACAACAACTAAAATGAGTTATGAAATTTTAAAATCGTTTTATGAAGACATATTCATCGGAGGTAATTACGGAATTCCATTTTCAGAAATAGTGGTTAATGTTTTAAAGAAAAAAACCAAAAATCCTATTGTAGTTTTAGAACTTTCTTCTTTCCAGATATATTCAACAAAAAATTTTAAACCTGATATAGTGGCATTTTTAAACTTTTCAACAGACCATTTAGACTGGCATAAAACAGAAAAACATTACCTTTATTCTAAATTAAAAATATTTAAAAACTTAACTGAAAAAGAAACGGCAATACTTAACTTTGATGATGAAACCACAAAATCTGTAGAAACAAAAGCAAAAAAATACTTTTTCTCACTCAAAGAGCTACCTGATGGATTTGAAGGAATATTCTTAAAAGAAAATAAATTTTACATAAAATTAAACAGTATAGAAAAACCCCTTTTTCAAAGAAACATTATTAAATTAAAAGGAAATCACAACTTACAAAATGCAATGGTTGCAACATTAATTGGGTATTTAAATAACGTTCCTTTAAAAAACATTGAAAATACGCTAAAAAAATTCCAGCCTTTGCCCCATAGATTAGAATTTGTTAAGAGCATAAATGGAATAGACTTTTATAATGATTCTAAAGCAACAACAGTTCAGGCTGTTAAAAAATCTATTGATAGTTTTGAAAAAAATGTAATCTTGATAGCAGGTGGAATTAATAAAGGTGGAGATTTTTCTAAACTCAACCCTGTTTTAAAGAAAAAAGTAAAAAAGGTGTTTTTATTTGGACATAGTAAAAATGAGATAAAAGAGATGATAAAATCTTCAACACAGGTTGAAATAGTCAATAATTTAGAAGAAGCTGTTTTAAAATCTTTCAAAGAAGCTGAAAAGGGAGATACCATTTTACTTTCGCCAGGATGTTCAAGTTTTGACATGTTTAAAAGCTATGCAGATAGGGGAAACAGATTTAAAAGTTTAATAAACAGTATAAAATAATTTTAATAAACCGATAATTAAGTTTTAGAGCAGACAAAAGGGAAAAAATTTGGTTAGAGATTTTTATTTTGACAAAATTCTTTTAATAAGTTTTTTAACCCTTGTAATAATTGGGTTAATATTTGTTTTCAGTGCGACTTCTGTACCTTCTTTAATTACAGAAAAAAGTAACGCCTACTTTTATTTTAAACGGGAAATAATGTGGGTAGTTATTGGACTTTTTGTTATGCTGATAGCATACATAATCCCTATAAATTTCTGGAAAAGATTTGCATATCCATCTGTTGTTATTTCTATAATACTTTTGATTTTAGTTTTACTATTTCCAGCAAAAGTCCACTCTACTGAAGTTAAAAGATGGCTTGATTTTGGATTATTGAGATTTCAACCTTCCGAATTTGCAAAATTCTCACTTGTTCTTTTTTTCTCTTACTTTGTTTATCTTAAAGGGGAAAAAAATCTCCAAAAATCAGAATCAATATTTGCAGTTTTAGTAATAACAGGATTACTGGCAGGTTTAATCATAATAGAGCCCCACAAAGGTGCTGCCATATTTTTAACAGTTCTTATATTTTTACTTATGTTTTCTTCCAATTTTCCTGTTAAAAAAGTTATTTCTATTCCACTAATTTTTGTTCCTATTTTTGCCTATTTTATCCTTACATCAGGTTATGCTAAAGAAAGGTTTGTAGGATTGTTAAATCCAATAGAGCATAGGGCTGACACAGGTTATCAGGCATTCCAGTCTATACTGGCATTTGTAAAAGGTGGTTTTTTAGGAGAAGGAATTGGAAATGGGACACAAAAACTAAGGTATATTCCTGAAATTCACACAGACTACATATATGCCCTTATTGGAGAAGAAACAGGATTTTTAGGTGCAGTTTTTGTTATTTTCATATTTATTGTAATCCTCTATAGAGGAGTAAAAATATCACTGAAAAAAGAAGATAGATTTACACAGACTTTAGGTATAGGTTTAACATACTTGATAACACTACAGGCGTTATTTCATATACTTGTAAATGTCAGTCTTATGCCTTCAACTGGATTTACATTACCATTCATAAGTTACGGAGGTTCTTCTCTACTTATGATGATGGTGTATGC
>JALSSE010000268.1 GCA_026984415.1 Hydrogenothermaceae bacterium
TATCTTTTCCCATTCTTTTACTTTGCCCACCAGCAAGTAATACACATGAAATCATTTGTACTATATCCTTTTTTTAGAATATATCTTAGAAATAAACCTTCATACAGTAGTATCTAGATTAAATATATTATTACATTATCTTAACTTAGGTATATTATCGGATTTTTGTCTGGACTTATTAGAATTAGGGGCTGTATTATTCTAAACTCTATCTTTATCAAACTTTATGTTATTAATATATAATTATGGCAGACATATCTATATAGATGATTGTTTATAGATTTTTGGCTTATCCAAAACTAAGGAATATCGATTTAAAAATACACTAAATTACGATAGTTTAGTATTTTATCAGTGAAAAATCTGGATTTTTTTAACAAAAATTTTAGAATATGATGATTATTTTAGAATAGATGGTAAAACTTCAAACCCTTGCAATATATGTATTAGGGAATTAAAACAGCAAGATTAGATAAATATGCAATTTGAGTTTTAAATGACAATTTTTTAGTGATCGGTCACTATATATAAGATAAAAAACCAAATAATCATCAAAATAGGAAAAGAACTAATCCTACTTTATGGCACGTGTTGAAAAAGGATTACTAAATGGAATTTTATTTCCTTTAGGAGAGTTAACGAAAAAAAGTTATAAAATCAGCTGAGAAATATAAAATTTTTCTGGATTATAAAACGGATACAATTTTAAATATACTTTACAGCAGGTAAAGTTCGAATAAGTATATTGGAGAAAAAAAACTTTTTGAAACAATTTTATAAAAACCTAAAAATAAACACAAAGTCTAATTTATCTTAAGACAGATTTTAGCTGTTTATAAAGATAAAACCCTCCTTGGAGGAGTATCTATTATTCAGAAATTATCACAAGTGAAAAATTGATTTTGCTGTATATCTTGAATGTAAACAGTTCCATATAAATCTCCATACCAGAAAGCTACAGGATTTTCAGTACCATTATATCTAACAAATGGTATAGTTCCAACAGTTATATTACCTATATAATCAGCAATATCTTTTATATTTGTATATGGCTTATAAGTATATCCACAAAAAACATTATCATTTCCATAAGGTAAACCTGTTCCTAAAGAACCATCAGGGTTCATTTCTAAAATGTATGGACCTACATGAACGTAGCCACTATCAATACTTCGTCCTATCCAACCTTTGCCAATAGCCACATAACCTCTTTTATAAGTCTCAACTGCATTAGCTAATGTAAATTCACCATTGTTATCGCTATAATGTGAATAAGCCCATTGCAAAGTAGCATCTGAACTGGAAAGTTTTATAACTATTGCCTTTCCATAGTTAGAATAATCAAAAGGAATTTTTTCTTCTCCAACAAGCAATATACTCTCTCCATTATCTATAAATCTAATATTTCTTAAATTAAATCCAGTTGTATAATCTTTTAAAGAAATTTGTTTTTTCCATGCTACAGAACCATTTGGATTTATTTTTATTATCCAGAAAAACTCATTATCATTTATATCTTTATCTTTATTTAATACAACTACATTTCCATTAATGTCTATATCAGATGCTATATAAATATTATCTTGACTTGCTATTCCTATATATACACCATTTACAGAGTAAGGATTTGAGATATTAGCAGATAATATAAAAAGTCCATTGCATATAAGATTATATTGCTTTAGATAATTACACCAACCTTCATAAAACCATCCAGAAACAATATAATTCCCACTTACTATTTTCATATTATCCACAACCCAATTTATGTCAGAAGGGGCATCATCGTTAGGATTAAACCAGTTATTCCGATTATAAGAATTAACATAAGAAGATTGATAATAGTTTACATTTTTTAAATTTCCAGATGTATCAACTGATGCTATATATATTGAACTTTCATCCGGTGAGTTTTTGATATCCATTCCACGTGCATTTCCAGCAAATATAAACTGATTATAAGAAGTTTCTATAGCTCCTACAGGATGAATGTCGTAACGTGTATAAAATTGTTTACTCCATAACACATTTCCAGAAGAATCAATTTTTTGAATTATACCACCACGTACAGAAGTCGGATTAATACTATTTCCATTTAAATCTTTTGTAAGTAGTATTTCTGACTCATTAGCCATGAAAAATACATCATATGTAACTCCAGATTGAGGTTTAATATTAACAATTCTACATCCTAAAGATTGATTGTCAGGAGAAAGAAAACCGAATTCTTTAAAAAAGTTTAAACTACCAGTAGGGCCAACTAAACCTATATCACATCTACCTGAAAGGCCATCTTTAAAGAAAGATATACCAAATACGTATCCGCCAGAATTATTTTCAATTTTATAATCAAACGTACCAAAATACGAGCTAAATGCATTGTCTATCATGAATGCTCTTCCGCATCCTCTAACACCTATATCAAAAACTACATCTAATCCTTTCGAAAAGCTAAAATCACTATCTTTATTTTCAGGAACTATAGTTACAATATAACTTCCATTAGATAAACCTTTTGCAGTTTCATTAGGGGTTACTTGAACTTTTACCTCACCATTTGCTGGAACATCTCCTTCTACTCTATCTATATTTATCAAATCTTTAGTCCATTTCAAACTATATGTAAATGCTGATTTCTTTGATTTTATATAAAAAAACTGGCTTGGAGGTATAAAACTATCCCCTGCTTTTACTGCACAAAACGATAATTTAGATGGGTAAGAATATATATTTGCATTTAGATATATATTTCTTTTGGTATTACCTTCTCCACTTATAATACCATTACCTAAATCTGTTATATTCTTAAACTCTAATATAGCTTTATGGCCTCCAGGTGGTAAATTATTTGCATTTTGATTTATACTAACATCTACAGTTATAGAGCTACCATCTGTTAAAGTTCCTGAAGTTTGGGATAAATCTATCCAGTCAACATTTTTTTGTATTTCCCAGCTTACATCTCCTCCTTCTGCTATTATCGTAAACTGTAAAGTGTTAGGATTAAATGGCCCACCTTCATTACCTTTAATCAAGGGTATTTCATTAGGCTGTGGTAAAACTTTTATTGCTGGCTTTTCTTTTACTTCTAAATATACAATCTGCTTTATTGGAGGTTGGTTTGAATTTGGATTAGTGTTAATAAATTCTATAATTCCTGTGTATGTTCCTTTAGGCAATTTAGATGCTTCTGTTTGGTTTATGGAAACAGTTATATCTTGAGGACTTCCTCCTTGAACTATTCCTGAAGATTGACTTATGTTTAACCATGGTTCTGATGTGTTTATTTTGTAATTTACAGAATTATTATTACTATCTAAGGAATAAACATCTAATGTATAGATAAATTCAGAAGGACTAAAATTTTGAGATGTTTCAAATCCGGAAGATATTTTAAAATTTTTAGGACTTACCAACAGTTGTGGAGGAGAACATTTTGCAAGATTTTGCTCTATTTTAAATAAATCAACCTTTATATCAACAAATGAATAAGATAATACCTCACCTTTAATCTCGAAACCACTACTGACCCCAGCATCTAAAGAACATATCAAATCCGGCATGGCTTTTGCGTCAAAATCAAGATACGCTTCTACTGTTCCACCAGGTCCAATAACATCATAAAGATTTAATTCAAAACTACCACTGATATATGGATGTATATTTACATTACCATCAACTGACATAGTAGTAGGACTAAAATTTCTTTGTAGTTCACTTATTCTTTTTGCACCTGCAGTATCAGTATAAGTTGCACCTATAGTATATCCTAATGTTTGTTTAACTCCTGCAGTTAATTTTGCATAAATCTTTCCATTTATCCCAACAGCTAAAGTAATTTTAGGATTTATTACAATTGGAACAACTCCTATAGTAAAAATAATTGGAGATAACTCAATAGATGCAAGTTCTTTTTCTGCTGAAGCTGAATATCCAGCCTGCCCAACCACCTGAAGCTTAGCTGTTTCAGATGCAGTTATTTTTGCAGTTATTTCTTTTAATGTAAATAAACTTATTCTTAATTTGAAATAAAGCTTTGGATTTTGAATTGATATATCACCAACTAATCTTATTCCAGGAGAAATATCTTCATTAATGCTATAAGTAATTCCATTATTATTTGCTTTCTTTATTTTTACCCCTTTAGATAATGATTGAATTTTAACATTAGAAAAATTTAAATCTATAGTTTCCTCTATCTCTCCGCTTTCTATAGCTTCAGTAAGTGTTGCTGGCTCTGTTTCTAATACTACGGAACCATCTGGATTAACAGTTTTACTTTTTATCTTCCGTATAATTCCGTATGGAGCTATATTATCTACTGGCTGCATTATAAATATATCCCCTGTATTTAAGTTTTTTAAAACATCTGTTTCTTTAGAAAATACTATTTTCTCCTGATTATCAATTTTTTCTATTTTAATTAAAGAATTTGCTGTTTCTGTATCTGCTACTTTGGTTGTTTCAGGGATAACTACAGGTAATGGCATATCAGCATCATTGTTATTTCCTCCACCACCAGAAGAACAGGAAAAAACAAAAGCTGATAAGAAAAATAATAAAAAGAGTGAAAAATTTCGCATGATCATTACCTCAATATGAATCCAGTTTTGTTGACACTGAATTCATATTACGTAAATCACTCTAATTATAATAAATATATTTATATTAAATTTTATCAACCTGTATCTGGAGAATGTTTGAAAAGTTTATAAAAAAATAAAGAAATAAAGTAGATAAAAAAATTATAAGAGTAAAGTCTTACAGAATATAAAAAAAATTTAATGAAAGTTTAATAAAAGTTTTGTTATATTTTTGGATTTAAATATGTTACGTTTTTTTTTATTTTTGAATATCAAATAAACAATTTTAAAATGTTTTCCTCAAATAAAACATCAATTAATAATGATGCTGTCCATGAGAAATCTTTTGCTCCGTATCCTTTTCCGTACGGGTCAAAATATTCGTAAAATCCGTGTTTATCAGCAAGTTCAATTATTGAGTTTGCTATATGCCTTGCGTACTCTTCATAACCGTATTTTTTTAATCCTTTGTAGATTAGCCAGTTTACGTTTATCCATATTGGACCTCTCCAGTACTGTTTTGGAGAAAAGTCTTTTTGCTTTTTGTCATAGCTTACTACTGCATAACACTTTTCTCCAAGTTCACAAAAACTTGAGGAGTTCATATACTTGTAAAGACAATCTGCTTCTTCTTTTTCTGGTATTTTTGCATACAAAGGAACAAAGCCTGTTGCAACATGGGTATTTATTAATTTTTTTTCTCTTAAATCATAATAAAGATATATGTGTTGTTCACAGTCAAGAAGTCTTTCGTTTAAAGATTTTTTTGTAAGATTGTACCAATCTTCAAAAATTTTGTAGTCTTCTCCTATTATTTTTGCAATTTCAGCAAGGTCTAAATTTGCCTGTGCAAGTATAGAATTTAAAAGGGGTCCTTGAACTAAAAAAGGTGAATGCTCAATTATTCTTTTCTGGTCATATTTTAAATCTTTAAAAAGTTCTATTAAATAAATATAGATATTGTAATCTTCATCAGTTGGTCTGTACTCTTTACTTACTGTTTCTATGTCTTTTCTTTTATATTCAGGAAGTTTTTTTTCTTCAATTTTTATTCTTTTGTAGATTTCATCCCATACAGGAATGTTATCTGTACCAGATTCCCAGGGGTGAACTATTGCAATCAAACCATCATCTGTTGGATTTCTTTCTGTGTATAAAAAACTGTGCCATTTTTTTAACTTTGGAAATATATATTTTAAAAATTCTTTTGCTTTTTCTTTGTCTTTTGCATTTTTGTATATGTAAAGGCATGCAGTTGCATGGATAGGTTGCTGAATAATTCCAGAAGTTTTTATTTTAGGAGCATTTTTGTTTAAATGGGTCATCCAGTAGTCTGGGTCTGGAAAGTAATTTTCAAAATCACAGTGATAAACAATGTGTGGTAATAAACCATTCTTCCACTGTCCTTTAAATAGATTTATAATTTCGTTTTGAGCCTTTTCCTGATTGTAGTATGAATAACCAATTGCTATAAATCCACTATCCCACGACCACTGATAAGGATATAAATATTTTGAAGGGGCTGTATATTTAATCATCCAGTTCTTATAAAGTACATCAGCAGCTTTTTCGTATAAATTGTAATAATCTTTCATTTTTCACCTCTTTATAAAAAGATATATAAAGAGAGTGTACAAACTGTAATTTAATTCACAAAATTTAAAAATCGTTTTTTTATTGTGCACAGCAGGAAAGCCTGGAAACATCTTTTTTAAATGTCTGGGCACATAGTTTTACTGCTTCTGATAAGGTTGGGTAAACATCTATACTATCTATTACGTCGTTTATTGTTAGTCCATATTTAACAATTAAAACTGCTTTATGAATTATATCTGAAGCCTCAAGGCTACATATATGAACACCTAATATCTTTTCTGTACCTTCTTCTGCAACTATTTTTATAATTCCATCGGTTTTTTTCATTGCCTGTGCTCTTGGGACTTTATCAAAAGTTAATGTCCTAACTTCTACATTTATTCCTTTTTCCTTTGCCTGATTTTCAGTTAGACCTACACTTGCTATTTCCGGCTGGGTAAATATGGAATGTGGGATAGCTGAATAATCCATTTTCCTTTTATTTCCAAGAAGTGCATTTTCTCCTGCAATTCCTCCCTCTACTGCTGCAACAGTTACAAGCATCATTTTTCCAACGCAGTCTCCAGCAGAGTAAATATCTGGATTTGATGTTTGCATATATTCATCTGTTTTTATAAATCCTTTTTTATCTGTTTCAACTCCAACTTTTTCAAGTCCTATGTTATCTGTATTTGCTATTCGTCCTGTTGCAACTAAAATGTCTGTTCCTTCTAATTCTATCTTTTCTCCATCTTTTTCAATTAATACTTTTTTTATTCTTCCATTTTGAGATACATTTAAAACTTTTGAAGATGTGTATATTTTCATACATTCTTTTTCTAAAGATTTTTTTAAAACTTCTCTTATCTCAGGTTCTTCTTTGTATGCAATATCTGGTAAAGCTTCAACTACACTTACCTTTGAGCCAAATCTTAAAAATATCTGTCCTATTTCAAGCCCGACAGCACTTCCACCAATCACTATTAAATGCTCTGGAAGATAATCTATGTTCAAAATTTCTCTGTTTGTCATATATTCTGTTTCTAAAAGACCATTTATTGGTGGTATAAAAGGTCTTGAACCTGTTGTAATTACAGCTTTGTTATATTTAAATTCTTTACCATTCACTTTTATTACACCATCTTTTAAAAACTCTCCTTTTCCTTCTATATACTCAATAGATGGATAAGCTTCTAATACATTCCAGTATTTTTCCTTACGAAGTTCATCAAGAAGTTTATCTTTTTCTTTGATAATTGTCTTTATATCAATTTTTCCCTGTGATAACTCAATTCCTTTGAAAGGGTTTGACTTTGGAATGTAGTATGTTTTTGCAACATCTATTAGATGTTTTGTAGGTACACATCCTCTATTTAGACATGTTCCGCCAATAATGTTATTTTCAACAACTAAAACTTTTGCTCCAGAGTCAGATGCTCTTATTGCAGCAGCAAATCCAGCAGAACCTCCACCTAAAACAACAAGGTCATATCTATCATTTTTTGAAATGTAAACATTTTGATTTTCTTCTAAAAGAGATGCTCCGTATCCAGCATTTTCAACAGCTTCAATTACTTTATCTATATCAAAATTTCCTTCAACTTCTGCATAGTTTTGGGGAAAGTAAACTTCTACTTTTTCTACTCCTTTTACAGTTTTTATAGCTTTTTTAACAGTAATTGCACAGTGCTGACAGGTCATACCTGTTATTTTTAATTTAATAACCATGGCTAAATCTCCTTAATTTTTATTAATTTCTAAAATTGTTCCTTTGTACATTCCAGATTTTTGAATTGCTTTTAACAGCTCTTTAGGGTTTACATTGTCATCTGCTTTTACTATTGCAAGTCCTTTTTTTAAAGAAACATCTACTTTTTTAACACCTTTTACACTTTTTAGAGATTTTTTTACTGCAAATACGCACATTTTACATGTCATGCCTTCAACTTTAATCTTTATAATCTGCTCTGCAAAGGAAAAGCCAAAAATCGAAAAGCTTAAAACAATAACTGCTAAAAATTTTTTCATTTTTAATCCTCCAAAATTATTGGTAATACATAAGGGTAAAATGTTGCGACAATCAGTAAGACAAGAGAAATTATTGTTAAAACTTTAGAAACTTTATTTAATGTTCCTTCTTCACAGGCACATTCTATTGCTGGTTTTTTCAGGATTTTTTCTTTAATCCAGTTTTTTAGAAAAAGGCTGTAAACTGAATATCCTACAGCTATATATCCAACTGCTAAAAAATACCATCTGTAAGGTTCTAATGAAGAAAGTGTACTTCCAAAGCTTCCAAGAGAAACACCAAACAAAACAAAAAGTGTAGGTGCAATACAGCAAGAAGCCCCAAGTAAAGCAGTGATTGTTCCGATTATTCCTGAAAATGTTTCTTTGTTAAGTGTCATTTTTCTCACCTCCTAAAATCCTTTTTGAATAAAATAAACAGCTAAAACTATGAAAATCACACCTACAAATCTTTTTGATAGAGTATAGTAATTAGATATAAACTGCTGGACTGCATTTACATTGAATAAAAAGCCAAATAAGAAAACAACAACACTTCTTCCAACTGCATAAACAAGCATTACAAGGATTGTGAGTATTAAGCTTTTTGTTGAAACTGCTAAAGCAACTGCTCCAAGTAAAAATCCTGTGCAGGAAGGACAGATACTAAATGTGTAAACAGTTCCTAAAATAAAGCTACTAAAAAAACCTTTGCCTTTTATCAAAGCAAAATTAGGTAGCTTAATGCTGAAGTTAAAAATTCCAAGAAAATTTAAACCTAAAATAATTAATAAAATTCCAAGGACAACACTAAAAAGCTGAACATTAAAAAGCTTATTTATAACTATAAACCCATAAAAAGCAACTACTGCAACAATTATATGAGAAATAATAAAGGCAAGAGTAAAACCAAATACATTTTTTATAACTTCTATTTTAGAATTTGCACTCGATACAAGTATTCCAGCAATTACAGGTAAAAATGGCAAAGTTGAAGGTCCTGTGCTTGTTAAAACTCCAAGTAAAAATGTAAACAAAACAATAACAGTCAATGAATGCTCTCTATGGACAAAATCAAATAAAGAAAACATTCCGAATATTTCCTGACTAAAAAGATAAAGTCCAGTGATAATTACGATAACACCGCTTACATATGGAATTACAGGAATTAATTGATTGACAGCCTTGAAACTTTCCTTAGATAAAAAGAAAGAAACCAAAGAAGGAATACCACTTATGGCAGCAAAAATAAATACTAATAAAAATGGATAGAAACTATCTAAATAAAGACCGTAAGAAGAAACCAAAATAAAATATGGAAATGCACAGTAAGGAAAATTAAGCCCTAAAGCAATACCAGCAGGAAGTTTAAGATTTGGAAACAATGCCTGAATAGACAAATCAAAAGGAGCAATTTTATATCTTTTCATTAAAGGACTTCCAAAAAGGAAAATAATACCAACTATAAGATGAATTCCAATTAAAAATCCTATGTTTATTCTTATAAAAGTAGAAAGTAAGTAAATAAGAAAACCCAAAACAGAAAATAAAAGAGTTCTAAAGAATATAAAATAAAAAACTTGCACAAAGCCTTTTTCTTTTGCATTTGCTACCAAAATGGCATTTAAATTCCATGTGCAGGGAGATAAAAATCCTATTAAGCCAAATATTATTGTTAAAGCTATAAATAATGCTTCCATTTTTATTCTCCAAGCTTTTCAGATATTAGATTTTTTAACTCTTCTTCTGAAGGTATCTTGCCTAAGAAATAAAGCTCTCCATTTACAGCAAGGGCTGGAGAAGTGTACATACCAAGTTCTACTATTCGTTTTTGGTCATCAAAAAGGTCAAGATATTTAAGCTCTATTTTATCTTCAGGAAATTGCTTTATTACTTCATTTACCCTTTCTTTTAAACCAGCACATTTAGCACAGGCATTTGATTCAAGAAGTTCTATTAATACTTTATCCATGACACTATCCTCAATATTTAATTTCCTATCTCTAATATAAGGCCTGTAGTATAGTACAGGGTCAAGGGGGTTTTTACTTTTCTATTGATGTGATTATTGGACAGTTTAGGATAGAGCCTTTACTTGGACATTGTTTGATGAGTTCTTGAAGGACTCTTTTGATATTTTCTAAATCCTTTATTTTTTCCTCAACATCTTTTAATTTTTCTTCTGCTATTTGCCTGACTTTTGAACATTCACCGTTTGTTTCAAATCTTAGCTCTAATAACTCTTTTATCTCTTTTAATGTAAAACCAAGCTCTTTTGCTCTTTTAATGAACTTAATTCTTTTTACATCTTCTTCAGAAAAAAGTCTATATCCACTTTCTGACCTTAAAGCTTTTGGAAGTAATCCTAATCTTTCGTAGTATCTTATAGTTTCAGGATTAACCCCTGACTTTTTCGCAAGCTGGCTACGAGTTAGAAACTTCATATTATTTCTACAGATTTTTCACCTTTTTTTAGCTCTCCTATTATATAAGCCTCTTGTTTTTCGGCGTTTAAGATTTCTAATGCTTCGTTTACATTACTTCTATCTATAGCTATTATCATTCCTATTCCCATATTAAACGTTTTAAACATCTCTTCATCAGAAATATTTCCTTCCTTTTGTACCCATTTAAAGACAGGAAGAATTTTTATTTTTTCTTTATATATTACAGCTTTTGTATCGTTGTTTAACACTCT
>JALSSE010000269.1 GCA_026984415.1 Hydrogenothermaceae bacterium
TTATCCCTTTAAGTTCTTGTGGTTTTCCTGTCACTACACCGTAGGACATTTTATTTTTCAATTTTGAATACTCATCTAAAAAAGATGCCATTAATTTTGGATTGGTATTTATATCAGGGGCGTAAATATCTATATATTCTCCAATCTCACAGTACAGGTTTCTTACGTATTCTCTTACAATTTTATCCTTTTCATCTTCTGAAAGGTCTTTAAATATGGCCTGAATACCTCCTTTAGCACCACCAAAGGGGATGTCAATCAATGCGCATTTTAAGGTCATTAAAATGGATAATCCAAAAACTTCCTCAAAATTTGTAGAGTGGTGGATTCTAAAGCCACCTTTGTACGGACCTAATAGATTGTTATGCTGTATTCTGAAACCTTTAAGAACATAAGTGATATTATCCCTTTTTAATGGAAGAGAGGCTGATACTGAACGGTTATAATGACTTAATATATTCCAGAGGGATAATTTTTCTTCCTCTTTTATTTTTAAAGAAAATATAGATTCTCTAAGATTACCTAAGACTGTGTCTAAAATCATAAATTTACTCTTTCAATTTCTTTTTTAATTCACTTAAAAATAAAAGTGCTTCAACTGGAGTAATATTCCCGATATCTATTTTTTCCAATTCTTCTATGACAACTTTTTCTTTTGTTAGATTAATCTGTCCTATTTCATTTATTTGGTTAAAAAGTGGGAGAATTTCTTCATCTTTACTAAAATTTTCAACAGGTTGTTTAAGTTCAGATTCTATTGTTTTTTTAATTGGATTTTCCCCTTCTTCAAAATAGTAAAGGACTTCATAAGCCCTTTTAATTATCTCTTCTTTAATTCCTGCAAGTTTTGCAACGTGTATTCCATAACTTTTATTTGAAAATCCTTCAACTACTTTGTATAAAAATCTTATCTGTTCCCCATCTTCTTTTATTTTCATATGGAAATTTTTGATTCCTTTAATTTCGTTTTCAAGCTGGACAAGTTCGTGGTAGTGGGTTGCAAAAAGGACTTTAGCTTTAACGTTTTTCGCAAGGTATTCAGAAATAGCCCACGCAATTGATAATCCATCGTAAGTACTTGTTCCTCTTCCTACTTCATCTAAAACAATAAAACTCCTTTCTGTTGCGTTGTTTATTATGTTTGATACTTCAAGCATTTCTACCATAAAAGTGGATAGTCCTTTTGCAAGGGCATCCCCTGAGCCAATTCTTGTGAAGATTGAATCAATTATCCCTATTTTTCCTTTTTTTGCTGGAATAAAAGAACCCATTTGTGCAAGGATTATTATTATTGCAGATTGTCTGATAAATGTGCTTTTTCCAGCCATATTTGGACCTGTGATTATATGGAAGAAACTTTTTTCGTTCATTTTTAAAGAATTTGGAACGAAATCAGGCATAAATTCAGCAATTGCAGGGTGAACCCCTTCAACTATTTCAAGGCTGTATGAGTCTGTTATCTCTGGTTTTGTCCAGCCTTTTTCAACAGCTATTTTTGCTAATGAAATAAGGGCATCTAAATATCCTACACTCTGGGCTGTTTTTGCAATTCTGCCTGAAAGAAAAGAAACTTCTTCCCTTAATTTCATAAAAATTTCATATTCTAAAGCTTTTATTTTTTCATCTGCAGATAGTATTTTTTCTTCAAATTTTTGGAGCTCTTCTGTTGTAAATCTTTCTGCATTACTTAAAGTCTGCCTTCTTTTGTAATGGGAAGGTACAAATTTTAGATTTGGTTTTGTTATTTCTATGTAATAACCCATTACTTTGTTAAAGCCTACTTTCAGGCTCTGTATTCCTGTTTCAATTCTTTCTTTTTCCTGAAAATCTCTAATCCATTTATTACCTTTTTCTTTAATCTCAAGAAGCTCGTCTAAATCTCTGTTAACACCTTTTTTTATTAATCCCCCTTCTTTTAAATGTAAAGGTGGATTGTCTTTCAGGTATCTGTCTAATTTATCAATCAGCCATGTGTAATCTTCTATTTTTTCAAATATTTCTTTTAATAGTGGAGATTTTATTTTATCTTCAAAGGATTTTATTTCTTTAATTCTCTTTAAAGATTCTCTTAATCCTACTAAATCTCTTGGTGTTGATGTGTTTGATGAAATTTTAGAGATTAATCTTTCAACGTCAAAAACTTCTTTAAGAATTGATGTTAAATCTTCCCTTAATGAATGATTTTTAATTAGTTCTTCAACAGCTTCCAACCTTTTTTCTATTAAAGTTTTATTTTTTAAAGGATGTAGAAGAAAATATTTAAGTTTCCTTTTTCCCATTCCTGTCATTGTTCTGTTTATTACTTTGAAAAGGGAT
>JALSSE010000270.1 GCA_026984415.1 Hydrogenothermaceae bacterium
TCCATAAGTTATGCTGCAATTGAACTTGCAAAGAAAATTTTTGATGATTTATCTGATAAAAACGTTCTTTTAATTGGTGCAGGGGAGATGGCAGAACTGGCAGCAAGACATCTTGCCTCTGTTGGGGTTAAACACATTTTCGTTACAAACAGGACTTTTGAAAAGGCTGTTGAACTGGCAGATGAGTTCGGCGGAAGTGCTATCAGATTTAATAAAATGCAGGAATTTTTACCTGATGCAGATATAATAATCGTATCAACAGGAGCCACCGAACCAATAATAAAAAAAGACGACCTAAAAAAGGTTGTCAGAAAGAGAAAGGGAAATCCAATATTTATTATTGATATATCTGTTCCAAGGAATGTTTCTGATGATGTAAACAGCCTAAGTAATGTTTATCTTTACAATATTGATGACTTAAAAAATGTTGTAAATTCAAACTTAGAAAAAAGAAAATTAGAGGCAACAACTGCTGAACTTATTTTAGAGGAAGAGGTTTACAAGTTTGAAAAATGGTTAAACCAGTTAAAAGTTGCTCCACTTATTACAGACATTAGAAATTTTGCCGATGAGATTGTAGATAAACAGCTTGAAAAATTATTCCATACAATGCCTTATTTAAATGAAAAAGAAAGGGAAAATATTGAACTTGCAGTGAGGGCTATAATAAACAAAATACTCCACAGACCAACAATGTATATAAAAGATGTTGCTAATAGAGACAATAAAGAACAGTTAATTAAATCCCTTGAAGAAATGTTCAGTCCAAAATGGGAACTTAGAAAAAGAAAAAAAGAAAACAAAATTCCAACAAAAACAAGAAAAAACTAAACTATGCAAATCCCAAAACCTAACATAACCAAAAGAAGTTTCATAATGTATTTTGTTCTTTTCCTTCTTGTGACTATTGCCTTTAAAGAATACACAAGGTATCAGGAAAAAAAAGAAATAGCAAATCTGATATACAAAAATTCTGTAATTAAGGATTTTATATTTAGAGGAAAAGGAACCTATGACTTTTTATTAAAAGGTGAAAAAATAGTTGATAAAACTGAAATTATGGAAATGTACAACATTTCTTTAAATTTTAAACAAAAAACAACGATTAATTTAGTTGCCGATTATGGCGAATATTTAAGGAATAAAAATTTAGTTTTCTTTAAAAATAATGTGGTGCTGAATATGGACAGTTTAAAAATTGAGACACCTGTATTGCAATTTTTAATTAAAAAACAGATTATTAAAAGTGATGAAAATGTTCTTTTAACCTCAAAAGGAATGATAACAAAAGGTAAAAATTTGGAAATTAACTTGTATAATAATGAATTTAAACTTAAAAATGTCAGGACAGAAATAAGGGGCATTTAATGAAATATAAAATATCAATATTTCTTTTACTTTTTGTATTTATATTTGAAGGAATTGCCAAAGACAGTAAATCTCCAATAGTTATAGAGGCTGATGAATTAACATTTAACAGTAAAGAAAATATAGCAGTTTATAAAGGACACGCAAAAGTAAGGAAAGATGACCTTTTATTAAAGGCGGATAGAATAGAAGTTAAATTAGATAAAAAAGGTGATATAAAAAGGTTAGTTGCCTATGGAAATGTGTATTTCAAAAAAGGTACAACGTGGGGAAAGGCAAATTCCAGCCAATTATTAAGGGATAGAGAAACTATTATACTGAAGGGAAATGCAGAACTCCATCAGGGGAATGCAATGGTTGAAGGTGAAGAGATTATTTTTTATATAAAAGACCAGAGGGTTGTAGTTAGAGGAAAAGGCAAAAAAGTAAAAACAATAATATTACCTAAATAAGAAAATAAAGTGGGAGTAAAATGGAAAAAGTAGTTAAACCTGTTAAAAGTATAAAAGGAGAGTTAAGGGTTCCTTCAGACAAATCAATTTCACACCGTTCAATAATAATAACATCCCTTGCCAATGGAGTAAGCACCATAAAAAACTTCTTAAAAGCTGGGGATACTTTAACAACTTACAAAACCTATCAAAAATTAGGTGTGAAAATAGAGGAAAAAAATGATGTTATTTTTGTCCATGGGGTTAACCTTACAGGGTATAAAGAACCTTCTGATGTTTTAGATATGGGAAATTCAGGGACAACCACAAGACTTACACTTGGAATACTGGCTGGACAGAGATTTTTTTCAGTTTTAACAGGGGACGAAAGTCTCAGAACAAGACCTATGAGGAGAGTTCTAAACCCTTTAAAACAGATGAATGCAAATGTTGATGGAAGAGAA
The DNA here is from genome assembly GCA_026984415.1 of Hydrogenothermaceae bacterium. The sequence goes on from JALSSE010000270.1 coordinate 2,264, forward strand.
AAAGGAGAATATTTACCAGTTGCAATCCGTGGGGCAAAATTAAGGGGAATTGAATTCCTAAATGAGAAGGCAAGTGCACAGGTAAAATCAGCCATATTACTGGCAGGTCTTTTTGCATCTCACCCTACAACAGTTATAGAGCCTGTCCTGTCAAGAAACCACACAGAAAAGATGTTAAAAGCAATGGGGGCAGATTTAACAGAAGAACAGAGTGCAGGTGGATATAAATTTACAATAAAACCAAATAAAGAGTTAAGTCCGATTGATATAGATGTACCAGCAGACCCATCATCAGCGGCATTTTTTGCGGCAGCAGCTGTTTTAGTTCCTGATTCAGAAATAATTTTAAAAGATGTTCTTGTAAATCCAACAAGGGATGGGTTTTTTAGAAAATTAAAAGAAATGGGGGCATTTTTAGAATATAAAAACCACAGAGAACAGGCTGGCGAGCCTGTTGCTGATATATATGTAAAGTACTCTCCAGATTTAAAAGGAATAAAAGTGGAAAAACCAGAAATACCATCTATGGTAGATGAAATTCCGCTTTTAGCTTTGGTGGCAACACAGGCTGAAGGAGAAACTGTTATAACAGGTGCTTCTGAATTAAGGGTAAAAGAAAGTGATAGAATTAAAGCTGTTGTTGAAAATTTACAAAAACTTGGAATTGAAGTTGAAGAACTACCAGATGGAATGGTTATAAAAGGAAAACAGGAAATAAAAGGTGGAATAATAGATAGTTTTAAAGACCATAGAATAGCAATGGGATTTAGTATCCTTGCCTTGATTTCAAAGGATGGGATTACAATAAAAGATGCAGACTGTGTTTTTATATCTTATCCAGATTTTTATAAACACCTTGAAAAGGTTTCTATTATTTAACTTTTCTAAAAAAGTAGTATGTTAACCCTGCAAAATATGCAAAAATTATTATGAAATAAATGAGCGGTGATATACTTCCCTTTTCAATTAATTTTGTGAAATAAAAGCTTTGTATTTGATAAATTATAATAATTATTATAGAAATCCCTATTAAATAATCTTTTTCCCTTATAGTGTAAAGTCCCATAAGAAATCCTAAAAATCCTAAAAATACAAATGGAATTCCAAAGGAAATTCTGTCAGAAATTGCTGCAAGGGCTTTTAATGCATTTTTAGAATTTGATTTTATCATTTCTAAAAGAATAGAATTTTCATAATGTCTTATTGAGTATGTTTTGACGTAGCTTACATTAAAATTCATTGAGTAAGATTTAAATTTTAATAAATTAAAATTGTCTTTTTCAGGAATCTGGACGAAACCGTCTTCTAAAATCAAACCATTTCCTCTAAAAATTCCTTTTTCAGCTGAAATTGCCTGTCCTGCTTCCTTATTGTAAATAAAAATTTTATCAACTTCATTTTCCTTTTTATCTCTTACATAGATGATAATATCTTTACTTAACTCAAAAAAGTTTTTTTTCTGTATAGATTCTAAAAAATGTTCACGGACACTTAGCGTGAAAAAACTGCTTCTTTCTCTGTTTGCCCAAGGAACTATAAACATACTTGTTATTAAAGCCAAAGTAGTAAAAAGAACAGTAAGTCCAGTAAAAGGAATTAACAACTGATATTTACTAATACCCATAGAGTAAATAGCATAAATTTCTCTACTTTCCCTTAAAGAATAACCAATTAAAAGTGAAGAAATAATGTAAGCAAAAATAAGTTCTATTTTAAAAAATGAAAAGTTCATTAAAAGGATAGCTTTTATAAAAGAATAAATATCACTTCTGTAAATAGCCTGTGGTAAATTTAAAAGCTGTGAAGATACTACAACTAATGCAAATACACCTAAAAGCCCTAAAAATACTTTTGCAAAATTTATTAAAATATATTTGTACAGTTTTTTCATTAAATCAGTTCCTCAAAACTTTTAAAACTTAATAATTATATTAAAATCTTCCTACAAATGTTATCGTATGTTTGATGTTTTTAATGATGTTTAATATTTTCAAGGATACGTCTGTGTTTTTCATAGCTTTCTGAAAAAATGTGCTTTTTGTTGTCAATGGTTAAGTAATAAAGGTAGTTTGTTTTTTTATAATTTAAAACACTTTTTAATGTTTCAATAGAAAAACTACATATTGGTGTAGGGGGTAATCCATAGTTTAGATATGTATTAAATTCTGATTTAACTCCTTTTAAGTGAGTTTTTTTTAACTTACCTGACCATTTGTTTTGTAAATACATTGCATAGATAACAGTAGCATCTACCTGTAAAGGCATTCTTTTTTTTAATCTATTAATGATAATTCCAGCAATTATTGGCTTTTCTTCTAAAATAGATGTTTCTTTCTCAACCATAGAGGCGATTTTCATCATATTATAAGGTTCTATTTCTTTGCTGTTCTTTAAAATTGGAAGATAACATTTGTTATAAATATCTAAAAATTGTTTAACAACTTTTTCAATATTTTCATTCCTTCTGAAAAGGTAAGTTTCAGGTGGAAAATAACCTTCAAAAGAATTTCCTTTAAGTCTGTATTTTTTTACATTTTCAGGGTTTAATGTGAAATTTAAAAAATCTTTTTCAGGTACAATTTTATTTTTATCTAATTTTTTAGCAATTATAAACAGGTTATCTCCAGGTACTATTGTAATAGGAAATAGCTTTTCTTTCCCCTGTGTAATAATTTTCCATATATCATCTAAACTCAACTCATCTTTAAACTCGTATGTTCCTTTTTTTACTGTTTTGTTTCTTATTCTGATAAGAAGATACATTAGTTCCCAATTTTCAACTATTCCCTGATTTTCAAGTTTTTTTGAAACTTCCTTGATAGATTCTCCGTTATTTATCTCAAACAAAACAGGCTGTTTTATGTTTTTTTTATGGTAAATAAAATAGATAAGAACAAAAGATATGGAAATTACAATTATAAAAAAGCTGTAAATTAATCTATTAACCATTGTTAAACTGTTTTTGCATTAGGTACGTCTGTAAAATATATGTGGCAGATAAACTGTCTAATTTCTTTTTTCTTTTTGTCTTTTTTGTTGTTTCTGCCAAATGTTTTTGGGCTAAACTTGTAGTAAACCTTTCATCAATAAATTCTATTTTAATATCTGGTAAATGTTCCTTTAATTTTTCTCCAAACTCTCTTGTTGTCTTTGCCTGTTCTCCTTCTTCTCCCCTTAAAGTTAAAGGTAAACCAATTACTATTTCACCAATATCAAGTTCTTTCACTAATTTTTTTATATTTTCAAAAACATTTTCATCATTTTTTAAAGTTTCAATCGGTGTAATAGAAATACCAGAAGGGTCACTATAAGCGACCCCTATTCTTTTGTTTCCGTAATCCAGTGCTAATATTCTTTTTTTCTTCAAATCCTGCATTCTTTACATTTAGAAGATAGACCAGTTACAACGTAAAGTGGGCAGAATGATATTATTGATGTAAACATTAAGATAAAACCTACCACCTCAGCGATAATAAAAACACCACCTTTTTCAATTCCTAACCAGATTAAAATTGCCCCGATTAAAACTCTTACGATAGCATCCCATAAAGCCATTTAAATACCCTCCTGTATTTTTAAGTTAAAACTTCTTCTTTTGTTCCAACAACTTCTTCTGGATGTGCAATTCTTCCTAAGACTGCTGATGCTGCTGCAACTGCTGGACCTGACAAGTAAACTTCACTTTTTGGATGACCCATTCTTCCAGTAAAGTTTCTGTTTGATGTTGAAACTGCAACTTCACCTTCAGCAAGGATACCCATATGTCCGCCTAAACAAGGTCCACAGGTTGATGTGCTGATTAAACATCCAGCATCTGCAAGAACTTCTAAAATTCCTTCGTGTAAAGCCTGTTTATAAACCCTATCAGATGCAGGAATTACGATACACCTTACATCTGGGTGAACTTTTCTTCCTTTTAATATCTGTGCAGCAATTCTTAAATCAGACATTCTTCCGTTTGTACACGAACCAATAAACACTTGATTAATTGGTCTTCCTGCTACTTCTGTTACTGGTTTTACATTTGAAGGTAAATTAGGAGCTGCAACTACTGGTTCAATTTTTGAAGCGTCAAACTCATATTCACAGCAGTATTTTGCGTCCTTATCAGCTTTTATCATTTTAATTTCTCTATTTGTTCTTCCTTTTAACCATTCAACAACTTTTTCATCTGGCTCCATTATTGCATTTTTACCACCAGCTTCAATTGCCATATTTGTAATAGTCAATCTATTTTCAACGTCTAAAGCTTTTATTGCTTCTCCGTGGTATTCCATAGCTTTATACAAAGCTCCATCAACCCCAATTTCACCTATTACAGTTAAAACAAAGTCTTTTCCACCAACCCATTTTTGAGGCTTTCCGTAGAATGTAAATTTCATAGTTTCAGGAACTCTTAACCACGTTTCACCTGTTGCAAATATATACGCAATGTCAGTAGAACCTACACCAGTAGAGAATGCGCCTAAAGCCCCATAAGTACATGTATGTGAATCTGCACCCATAACTAAATCACCGGGAAGAATAAATCCTTTTTCTGGAAGGATTGTATGCATTACTCCACTGTCCTGACCTTCAAAGTAATTTTTTATTCCCATTTTTTTGGCAAAATCTCTTGAAATTTTTATCTGCTGTGCTGACATAATGTCTTTTGGTGGAAAGAAGTGGTCCATTACAAGGGCTATTTTATTTGGGTCGTGGACTTTATCTATCCCGTATTTTTCCAACTGTTTTATTGCAAGTGGAGCAGTTATATCATTTGCTATAGCTAAATCTACTTTTACATTTACAAGCTCTCCAGCCTCTACGTAATCTCTGCCTGCGTGGGCTGCTAATATTTTTTCTGTTAAGGTCTGACCCATAATTTCCTCCTGAAATGTTTATTAAGATTAAATGTACATAATATTATATGTTTAAACGATTATATTTCCAAATTTTGTTTAGTATAAACCTTTTACTTATCAAAACCTTGCAATTGTTATTTAGCTAACTTTACATTTATCTTAGACATAAAAATAGTTTTAGGAGGTTAGTTATGAATATTTTTAAGTATTTCCTTATTACTATTTTTTGTTCTGTAACAGTAACGTTTTCTGCAACTTTGTATGTTTCCCCTTTATCAGAAGGAACAGGAGATTGTCTATCAGAATCTAATTCCTGTGATTTACAAACTGCATTTTCTATTGCACAAAGTAATGGGGAAGGTGATAATATTTTAATAAAACCAGGTGAGTATAATTTCACAACATCTGTGACTTATCAAAGTGATAATGGAGATAGTGGAAATTTTCTTGTAGTTGAAGCATTAGACCCGAAAAATAAACCTGTACTAAAAAGTTCTGGAGAAATAAGTATTGAAACCGATACAAGTGGGGATAAAGGGGATATAAATGGGGATATAACTATAAAAAATATTGAATTTCAAATGAGAGTTAAAATTGTTACAAGAGAAGCTGAAATTCTTGTGGAAAATTGTATATTTGATTCTATTAGTGGAAATAGTTATTATGGTAAAATTTACATTTATCCTTATATCTCTAAAGGATATTTTAGAAATAACAAAGTTCTCAATAATTCATCAAATGAAAATATGAAAGGAACATTAGGTATTTATACATTATTTGGTCAATTATTTATTTATAATAACTTGTTCGCAAACAACTCTAATCAAGGTTTAGGTGGTGCTGTGTATTCTTTTTCAAATAGAGGTAGTTTGTATATTTACAATAACACTTTTTTCAATAATTCTGCAAGTGAAGGAGGAGCGTACTATATAAAACAATTAAATAATGCCAGTAGTGTAAACATATATAACAATATATTTTGGGAAAATACCGCAACTAAAAGTGATAATAGTGGTGATGATATATATATAAATTCAGATGGGGATGATGATGGAACAGGTGCTAATATCAAATTGTATAACAATATTACAGGAGAAAATTCTAATTATGTTACAGGACAATCAGAAGATATATTTATCACTAAAATAGACAATTTTCAGGCAGGAGATAATAAAAGTACAAATCCAAAATTTAAAAATACTTCAGATAACGATTTTAGAATTTCTTCCTCTTCTCCAGCTATTGATATGGGAACTGATTCATTACCTAAAGAGGCTAAACTTCCTGATAAGGATATAGATGGAAATGATAGAATTATTGACGGGAATGGGGATAATACAGCTATTATAGACATTGGTGCTTATGAGTATGTACCTTCATCAGGTGGAGGTGGTGGTTGTTCATTTGGATATTTAAATACTAATACAGGCCTATTCATTATTTTGACTATCTTAATTTTATTTATAAATAAAAGGTATATATACAGAACAAAATAAATATAAGTCTTTTGGTATCTAAACCTATTTTAGCTCCCAGACTTAAACTGGGAGTTTTTTGTTTTATTTATCTATAACCCCTTTAAATTTAGAAAAAACTACCTATCATATTTTTATTAAAATAAAAAAGAAGGAAGGAAGAAAAGTGATAGAGTTAGATGTAGAGGAAGTATTTTTAGAAAATGAAGTTTTAAATTTAGTCATTGATGACGAAGAAATAGTAAATAATCTTAACTACATGGAAGATTATGATATAAATTTATCTGCTGTCCAGTATCCAGAATATACAAGAATATTTGAAATCCTTGTATCAGATAAAAGAACAAATGAAAATTATAAAATTTCCATTGAGTTTGAAGAAAAATATATGCCTTTATTTCAAGAATATTTTGAAAATGTAAGACATATTGCATTTACAGACACAGACTACAAATACCCGGAAAAATTCTTCTATATCAGCGATGAAGATAAACTGCCGTGGATGGAACATTTTGAGGCATGGAATGAAATTATAACCCTTGAGAGAATGTTAAAAAGGGAGGAGATGGAATTATAACAATACTAAAGGAAAATGATGAAATTTATTTTCCTGACCCAAGATACGCCTCAAAGGAGGGGTTGGTTGCTGTAAATGGTGATTTATCTCCTGAGAGGCTTTTATTTGCTTACAGCATTGGCATATTCCCGTGGTATTCAAAAGAAGAGCCAATTTTATGGTGGTCTCCAGACCCAAGAATGGTTCTTTATCCTGATAAATTTAAAGTTCACAGAAGTTTAAAAAAAGTAATAAAAAAAGGAAAATTTGAAGTAAAATTTGATACTAACTTTGAGGAAGTTATAAAAAATTGTGCAACCGTAAAAAGAAAGCACGAAGATGGTACATGGATTTTACCAGAAGTAATTGAAGCTTATACAAAACTTCACCATTTAGGATTTGCCCATTCGGTAGAAACTTATTTAGATGGAGAACTTGTTGGAGGACTTTACGGAGTGAGTATTGGGAAAATGTTTTCAGGGGAATCTATGTTTTCTAAAGTAAGTGATGCCTCAAAGGTTGCCCTTTATTATTTAGTAGAAAAATTAAAAGAATGGGAATTTGATTTTATAGACTGTCAGATACCTTCTGAACATTTTAAAAAATGGGGAGGAATTGAGGTTTCAAGAAATGAATTTTTAGACCAGTTAGAAATAGCTGTAAAAAAAGAAACAAAAATTGGCAAATGGGAGCTTTAAAATGCTTTCTCAGATAAACATTAAAAAATTCCTCTACATAGAAAATATAACTTTAAACCTTTCAAAAAATCTAAATGTTTTTACAGGTGAAACAGGTGTTGGTAAATCACTGATAGTTGATGCAATCTCTTTTGTTTTGGGGGAAAAGCAAAAATTAAACGAAGGGGATTTTGTTGAGCTTGTATTTGAAAATATTCAAAACGAATTTTCAGAAGAAGGAACCCTGATAACTGCAAGGGAAATAAGAAACGGAAAAAGTATTTATTTTCTAAACGGAAGAAGGGCAACTTTATCAACTATAAAAGAAGCTACTAAAGATATTATTGAAATCCATGGACAGCACCACCAGCAAAAACTCTTTTCACCAGATTACCACAGGGAAATAATTGATACATTTTCAAATTTACAAAATATTCTGTCAGAATTTCAGGAAAAATTTTTTAAATTAAAAGAAATAGAGAAAAAAGAAAAAGAACTGAAAGAAGAACAATCAAACAGATTGAGGGAGTTAGATATACTCCAGTATCAGTTAGAAGAACTTGAAGAACTGAATTTACAGGAAAATGAAAAGGAGATTTTAGAGCAGGAGTACAATTACCTTTCAAACATCCAGTCTGTAAAACAGATAGTATCTGAAAGTTTGATTTTATTAAATGAAAGTGAAAACAGCACACTTGATAATTTAGGAATTGTGATAAAAAATTTAGATAAGATTTCAGAAATCAGCCCTGAAATTAAAAATCTACTAAATGAATTGGAAGAGGCAAAAGCAATAGTTGAAAATGTTTCTTACTCTTTAAACAACCTTGACACAGATTTTGATATTGAAAGGTACAATCAGATTGAAGAAAGGTTAAACAGCATAAACAGATTAGAGAAAAAATACAATGTAGAT
>JALSSE010000271.1 GCA_026984415.1 Hydrogenothermaceae bacterium
TTCAAAAATTCCACCTAAACTTTCACCCTCTTTCTTTGCTAAATCTATAAGTTCTTTAAACTTGATATCTTCTTCAGGAACAGGAATTCTCACCTCTGATTTTTCAGCTAATTCAGCCCTTTTTTCCAAAGGTATTAAAGGGATTAAATCTTTAACTGATAACTCACCAATTGAAACAACATAACTTCCAATATTTATACCAATATCCCTTAATAAAGCTTTACAGACTGCACCAACTGCAACCCTTGTAGTTGTTTCCCTTGCAGATGCTCTTTCTAAAACATTTCTTAAATCTTCAAATCCGTATTTTATTCCACCAACTAAATCTGCATGTCCCGGTCTTGGGTTAAATATCTCTCTCTTATCTGTAGGTTCACCTTCTATTGCCATTATATCTGTCCAGTTTTCCCAGTCTTTGTTTCTTACCATTAATGTAATTGGACTTCCTAACGTGTATCCAAATCTAACTCCAGAAAGAATTTCAGCTTTATCTTTTTCTATTTTCATTCTGCCACCACGACCGTATCCCTGCTGTCTTCTGGCTAAATCTCTGTTTATATCATCCACTGAAATTTTTAAATTAGCTGGTATACCTTCTATAATAGCTGTTAAAGCTGGTCCGTGAGATTCACCTGCATTTAAAAATCTTAAAGTACCCATTTTTCTCCTTCTATTAAATATTTAAGGAATGGTTATTATACCTTAGATTGAAAATTGATTAAACGTTTAGACGGGGATTTTTTCTTTTTGAAGCTCTAATAAATCTTCCATTGCTTTAAGAACTTGCTCAGGAGAGATTTTTGTCATACATTCATGGGTTCCAATTGGGCATTCTTGATGACCGTGTAATCCGCAGGGTCTACACGATAGACCTTCTGTTTCAACTACAATTCCATTTCTAAACGGGTAAAATCCGAATTCTTTTACTGTTGGTCCCATTATCTCCACAACAGGTGTATTAAAGGCTACCGCCATATGAACAGGTGCTGAATCATTTGATATTAATATTTTTGAGTGTTTTATAATTGAAAAACTCTGTCTTAAATTTGTCTTTCCAATTAAATTTAGTATTTTTTCTTTTTCTTTAATTTTAGTTAAAATTTGGTTTACATATTCTTCATCTTCTTGAGAACCTATTAAAACGATTTTTTCCTTTTTTTCTAATAAAATATTAATAAGCTCTGCAAATCCTTCAACTGTCCATCTTTTTGTAGCCCATTTTGAACCGGGGGCTATAGAAATATACCCTTTCTCATTTAATTCAAACTTTTCATAAAATTTATCTTCCTTTTCATCAAGAAGCAATTCTGGATTTTTTTGTATTTTTGTTTCATCATACTCTGGTAATTTTTTCAGTAAATTAAGATTTCTGATTACCTCGTGTGTCCCATCAAATCTGTGGGGAACTGTATCTGTATAAAGAAAAGAAAATCCAGCTTTATCAAATCCTATCCTTTTTGGAATTCTTGCAAGGAATAATGAGTAAGACGCCCTGTGTGAACGGTGGGGAGATATGGCAATATCAAATCTTTGTTTTCTTAACTTTTTAATTAACTGCCAGTTTGACATATTTTTTTTATCATAAATAATAAGCTCATCTAAAAACGGATTATTTTTAAAAACATCTTTTCCAAATGGTTTTGATATTAAAGACAGAAAAGAATCTGGATATAACCTTTTTATAGACTCAACAAGAGGTGTTGTTAAAATTAAATCTCCTAAAAAAGCAGTTTGCCATATAACTATTTTCTTCTTCATAATTATTAATTTTAATATATTTATTGGAAATTGCTAATTTAGTTTGGAATGTGGTAAATTTTGTCCCTGCCATCTTTTTTTGCACTGTAAAGGGCTAAATCTGCTTTTTTTACAAGGTCATCAACAGAATTTACGCTGTCATCAATTTCTGCAACTCCAAAGCTTGCAGTTATTTTTATTAGATAATCATCAACTTTTATTGTTCTATTTTTTATAGCATTTCTTAACCTATCTGCTATTTTTAAAGCAGTATCTAACTTTATATTTGGTAAAACAACGGCAAATTCTTCTCCTCCATACCTTCCAATAATATCTTCATTTCTTAAATATCTCCTTAATGTTTCAGCAACATCTTTTAAAGTTTTATCTCCAATTGTATGTCCGTATGTATCATTTACTTCTTTAAAAAAGTCTATATCAATAAAAATGAAAGAAAGGGGTATTTTTGATGTTTTATACTTTTCAATCAGTTTGTTAACAGCTTCATCAAAAGCCCTTCTATTTAACAAACCTGTTAAATGGTCTAAATTGGCTTCTTTT
>JALSSE010000272.1 GCA_026984415.1 Hydrogenothermaceae bacterium
GAGGAGCATTAGAACTTAAAATTCCAATAACAAAAGGGGAGCAGGATATCTTAAATCCAAAAGGTATAAACTGTATCCGTTCTTTCTCAGGAAGAGGAATTTTAGTGTGGGGTGCAAGGACTACAGCAAGTGACCCTTTATGGAAATATATAAATGTAAGAAGGCTCTTTTTATTCCTTGAAGAATCAATAGACGAAGGTACCCAGTGGGTTGTATTTGAGCCTAACGATAAAAATTTATGGGGAAGAGTTACCCAGACCATATCAAACTTCCTAACAACAGTATGGAAAGATGGTGCATTAGCTGGAGCAACACCAGATGAAGCATTTTTTGTTAAATGTGATGAAACAACAATGACACAAGATGACATTAATAATGGAAGACTTATCTGTGAAATAGGTGTAGCCCCTGTAAGACCTGCTGAATTTGTAATATTCAGAATAGCTCAACTAACAGCATCTGCTAACCAATAAGGAGGAATAAAAAATGCCAGGAGAAAGAAAAGACCCATTAAAAAACTTTAGATTTATACTTGAAATTGATGGAATAACACAGGCAGGTTTTAGAGAAGTAACTATCCCTGATAGCTCACAAGACCCTATAGAATACAGAGAAGGAAATGAAAAATTTATAACCCCAAGGAAACTTCCCGGACAGGTTAAATATGGGAATTTATCTCTAAAATGGGGGACTACAGACTCTTTAGAACTATATAAATGGAGAAAATTAGTAGAAGATGGAAAAATTAAAGAAGCAAGAAAAAACATAGCCATAATTGTATTAGACGATGAAGGAAATCCAGCTGCAAGATGGGAATTTAGAGAAGCATGGCCTTCAAAATACGATGCTCCTGACCTGAATGCAACAGCAAATGAAGTAGCAATTGAAACATTAGAAGTTGTTCATGAAGGTATGAAAAGAACAAAATAAAAAGGGAGCAAAAAGATGGCACTTCAAACAGAATACGAATTTATATTACCAAAAGGTTATGTTGATGAAGAAGGAAATCTTCACAGGAAAGGGATTATGAGACTTGCAACAGCAAGAGATGAAATACTTCCATTAAAGGACCCAAGAGTCCAAAATAATCCTGCTTATCTCTCTATTATTTTACTTTCAAGGGTTGTTGAAGAGTTAGGAACTTTAGAAGATATAAATCCAGGAATTATAGAAGGGTTATTTATAGAAGATTTAAATTATCTTCAAGAACTATACAGGAGAATAAACAATAGCGAAGAAATTACATTTAAAACAAAATGTCCCAGTTGTGGAGAGGAGGTTGAGCTCAGTTTCAACCCCCCGCAGTATTAGAAATTTACCCAGAAAGTAAGTTATATGAAGAAATTTCTTTTATAGCTTATTACTTCCACTGGGACAATGACAAAATTTTAAACATGCCCCACTGGGAAAGGCAAAAATGGTGTGAAGAAATAAGTAAGATAAATAAAAAAGTTTCATCTGAAGAAGAGAAAAATATCAGTCTTCTTGACCTGATGTAGAGGTAGATTATGGATTTTATGTATTTTCAAAAGTTTATAAAAAATAAACAGCTAAATTTTTTCAATCAGATTATAGATAAGTACTATAATTTTAAAATCAAGCCTGCAGGAACTAAATTACTTTTTAAAATAAGCTTAAGAGATTTTGAAAAAAAATCTTTTAGTATCTATAAACCAACTGTTCACAATATACGGAAAACTTATACGTACACCTTCAATTTCAAGAACTCAATTAAAAATTTAAAGAAACTCCAGATAAATTTTAAACAACAGGGAAAAAACATTTACTATATAGAAAACATTTTAAAAAAATTTTCTACAAATCAAAAGATTTTTATAATCAAAATGGAAAAAAATAATTCAATTTTAGTAAACTTTGAAAAAAAGTATCTTAAAAATTATCTAAAAACTGATTTCTTATTTACAAATAGTAAGGATTTTAAATTTAATCAAAATACTAATAATTATCTATATAAAACTTTTTTAAAGTTAAAAAGTAAAATTTCTTTTTACAAGGAAAATAGATTTTTTAACAGGTTTAAATATCAATCACAGGGAAATTTTCCTTTATTTATAAATAATTACAACCAAACAATAAAAAAATTTACTAAAAATCAATATGAAGAAGATAAAAAATCAAAAATTAAAGAAAAATCAGAAAATACCATAGGAACACACCAAAAAACTTATTTAAGAAACTTAACAAAAAACTATCAAAATATTTATATAAGAACTCTAAATCAAAACAAACTAAAAACAAATGCAAATTTTACTGGAAAGGAAAAAATAAAGTACCTA
>JALSSE010000273.1 GCA_026984415.1 Hydrogenothermaceae bacterium
TTCTGTAATTTAACGTTTCTGGTTTTTTTACTTCACCATGTGACCAAGAAAGTATTGTTTCCGGTGAAGCTAAAGTAAGCTGTATACTTTCAAAAGGCATTAATCCTTTTGCTTTGTTTTCCTGTGTTCTATCTATCAAGGTATTAAACCTCCTGTTTTTGTAAAAATCCTAAAAAATAACACTTTTAAAATTCTGGTTTTTTGCTTTTTGTAATAATATCAATCTGGTCACAAGGCTGCTCTCCATCTTCCATCTGACATTGAACGTTTAATGCTAATGCTTTTAATTCTCTAACAAGAACTTTAAATGATTCTGGTATACCAATATCGTAGTAGTATTTTCCTTTAATAATTGATTCATAAACTCTTTTTCTTCCTTCTATATCATCAGATTTTACAGTAAGCATTTCCTGTAACGCATAGGCAGCTCCATGTGCTTCAAACGCCCACACTTCCATTTCTCCAACCCTCTGTCCACCAAATTGTGCTCTACCACCGAGAGGCTGTTGGGTAATAAGAGAGTAAGGACCTGTTGAACGGGCATGTATTTTATCATCAACCATATGGATAAGTTTCAGCATGTACATATAACCAGCAGTAACTTCAAAATCAAATGGTTCACCTGTTCTTCCATCTATAAGTTTCATCTTTCCTGTTTCTTTAAACCCTGCCTCTTTTAGCATTTTCTTTATATCATCTTCAGTTGCACCTTCAAAAACTGCCGTCTGAACAGGAATACCAATTTCTGTTAAATCTTTTATTAAAGATTTTAACCCCTCATCATCTAACTCTCTAACAGCATTTTCAAACTCTTTTAACTCTCTATCTCTAAATTTTGCAACAAGTTCATTATCAGAATCGTTAGCTATTTTATAGAATTTCAATAATGTTTCAATAATTTTTTCTCTATCGTTTACCCTGTCTAATTCTTCTTTTAACTTCATTCCTAATCTTTTTGCAGCTAATCCAAGGTGTGTTTCAAGAATCTGACCAACATTCATACGAGAAGGAACACCAAGAGGATTAAGAACAATATCAACAGGGGTTCCATCTTCCATAAATGGCATGTCTTCTTCAGGTAGGATTATAGAAATTACACCTTTGTTTCCGTGCCTACCAGCCATTTTATCACCGACCTGTATTTTACGTTTCTCAGCTATATAAACTTTAACAAGCTCATTAACTCCCGGCTTTAAATCTGAACCTTTTTGAACTGACTGTTTTCTTTTATCGTATATGTTCTCCCACAGGTCTATTTGTAGTTTAACCTTATCAACAATCTCTTTAACTTTTTCAATAACTTTTTTATCAGATAAGAAACCAGCAGGGTTCACCACAATAAATCTTATAACATCTTCAATATTGTCTTCTGTTATCTTTTCTCCTTTCTTTATCAGAATTTGTTTGCCTTTTTTAATGTCTTTAGAAACTTTCTGTCCAAGTATTAATTCTTTTACAAGACTGTCTCTTCTTTCGTGCATAAATTTCTTTTTCTCTTCAAGTTCCCTATTTAGCTTCTCTATTTCTTCTTTTATTAAGTCTTCTATATATTTATTACCTTTAGTTGAAGCTCTTTTTCTTGCAAACACCTGTACATCAATAACAATACCTTCAACACCAGCAGGAACCTTTATTGAAGAATCTTTTACATCACTTGCTTTCTCTCCAAAGATTGCCAATAGTAATTTTTCCTCTGGAGTTGGCTGAGTTTCCCCTTTTGGAGTTACCTTTCCTACAAGGATATCCCCTGGTTTAACATAAGCACCAACCCTGACAATTCCATGTTCGTCCAAATTTGCAAGGGCTTTTTCTGAAACACCTGGTATGTTTCTTGTTATTTCTTCTGGACCTAATTTTGTTTCCCTTGCTTCAGCTTCAAACTCTTCAATATGAATAGATGTAAATACGTCCTCTTTAACAAGCCTTTCAGAAATAACTATAGCATCCTCAAAGTTATAGCCTCTCCACGGCATAAATGCTACAAGCGCATTTTTACCAACAGATAGTTCTCCTTTGTAGGTAGATGTACCATCTGCTATAACTGCACCTTTTTCAACTATATCACCTGTTCTTACAATAGGTCTCTGATTTAAACAGGTTGCCTGATTAGAACCTTTAAATTTATTTAGCTCGTATATATCAATACCAATGTCTATTGGGTCATTTTCATTTATCTCATCTTCGTTCACTTTTATAACAATTCTATCTCCAGAAACAGAATCTATCACACCGCCTCTTTTGGCAATAACAGTTGCACCACTATTATCTGCAACCACTTTTTCCATTCCTGTTCCA
>JALSSE010000274.1 GCA_026984415.1 Hydrogenothermaceae bacterium
ACAGAATAGTTGATAGAGCTATAATGCCAACATCTCCCATAAAACCTAAAAAAGCAATTATTCTGGCAATTGGTGTTGTTTTTGGTATGATGTTAGGAGTGTTTTATGGATATGCAAGGGAATTTTTAGATGATACAGTCAAATCAAAAGAAGACATCGAAAGATTAACAACTTTACCAATATTAGGTTTAATCCCTGCCATATCAAAGAGAAAGTTGGAAAAGAAAATTTATGTATTAAAAGAACCAAACTCCCCATTTGCAGAGGCATTAAGACAGGTAAGAACAAATATTCAATTTATGGTTAAAGGAAAAGAAGGTAATAAATCTATACTGATTTCTTCAACTGTTGGGAATGAAGGAAAAAGCACAATTACAGCAAATTTAAGTGCTATTTTACACTCTACAGCCAAAAATGTAATTGTTATAGATTTAGATTTGAGAAAACCTAAACTCCACGATTATTTTGGGTTACCAAATTCAAAAGGTATAACTGATTTGCTTTTAGGAAAACTCTCTGTGGAAGAAACTATAAAAAGAACATCTATTGAAAATTTAGATATTATAACTGTTGGAACTATTCCTCCAAATCCTGGAGACCTTTTGTTATCAGATAGATTTAAAGAAATACTGAATAGTTTGAAAGAAAAATATGAGTATGTAATTATTGATTCTCCACCAATTGGCTCTGTTTCTGACACTGTATTTTTAATGAATGAAGTTGATTTATCTTTAATAGTTTTTCGTTCTGGACATTCTAAAAGGATATTTGCCCAGATATTAGATAAAAAGGTTCATGAGTATGGAATCAAAAATGTTGGAATTGTACTGAATGGGGTTGATATGAAAGAATTTAAGTACAGTTACGGTTATGGAGTTTAATTAAATTTAAACACTACAATAAATCTGTTATAATACTAAAGCTTTTTCAGTTTTTTCCGAAATAAAAAATAACAAAAATAAAGAGGCAGATATTTATTAAAATTCCAATGTTTTGATTATTTATTGTTTTATTTGGAATTTTATTCAGGTAAATTATGATACAGTTATTAAAAGGTGGTTTTAATACAGAGGATAAAAAAAGATTATTATCAAATTTTTTTTCTTTAAGTGTCCTACAAGGAGCAAACTATATTTTACCTCTTATTACTCTTCCTTATTTAGTTAGGGTTTTGGGACCAGAAAAGTTTGGGTTGATAATGTTTGCACAGGCCTTTATTCAGTATTTTGTAATTTTAACTGACTACGGATTTAATCTATCAGCAACAAGAGAAATATCAATTCATAGAGATAATAAAGAAAAGATTTCTGAAATATTTAGCTCAGTAATGTTTATAAAATTCGTTTTATTTATTTTGGCACTTTTAATTATGACAGTTATTGTATTCTCTTTTGAAAAATTTAAAAAGGAATGGTTAATTTATTACTTAACTTTTGGAATGGTTTTAGGTCAAACATTATTTCCAGTATGGTTCTTTCAAGGAATGGAAAGAATGAAATACATCACTTTCTTAAATATTACGGCTAAACTAATCTTTACAGTTTCTATTTTCATTTTTATACATCAAGTTTCAGATTATATTTATGTACCTCTAATTAATTCTTTAGGATTTTTAGTGGCTGGAGTTTTGGGAATATTTCTTATTTTCAATAACTTCAAATTATATTTTATTTTTGATATCCAAAAATCATTTGAATTATTTAAAAATTCTTTTTCTATATTTATAGGAATTTTTGCAAACAATATTGTATATTTTAGTTTACCATTCTTAATAGGACTTTTTAGTAATAATATTATGGTTGGTTATTTCTCAGCAGCTGATAAACTTATAAAAGCTATTTTAGGAATGGTTTATCCTATTGCTCAAACTATATATCCTTTCTATTCAAAAAAATTATCAGAATTGTATAGAATAAATGAAAAAAAATCTATTATTATTAAATATATGAAATCATCTCTTATTATAATGTTAATTTTTCTTGTCTTCTCTGTCTTGATTTTTTCATTATCAGATAAAATAATATTAATTTTATATGGAGAAGATTACATAAAATCTTCTATGATTTTAAAGATATTAATATTTTCGATTCCTTTACATGCATTTTTACATATTTTTCTTACACAAACAATATTAAATTTAAATTTATATAAATTCTATTCAATAGGATATCTTCTAACCTTAATTATAGGTTTTATTTTATTTCTTTTATTTTTAGAAAAGCTTGATATTTTAATATTAAGTGCCTTAACATATAATTTATATGAATTACTACTCATAATATTCTTTTCTTTTA
>JALSSE010000275.1 GCA_026984415.1 Hydrogenothermaceae bacterium
CGGATATAAGATAATAATACCAGTTGTTATTCTAATGGCAGGATTTATTTATATTTTCCGTGATTTTTTAATCAGATTGATATTTAGTGATGATTTTCAACCAATGTCTGATTTGTTTTTGTTTCAACTAATTGGAGATGTTGTAAAAATAGCATCGTGGCTTTTAGGATATATAATGATAGCAAAAGCAATGACTGGAAAGTATATATTATTAGAAATAATTTCCGTACTTAATTTTGTGGTTTTATCAATTATTTTTTTAAACATTTATGGTCTTGTAGGAATAACACTTGCTTTTATGGTTAATTATATCTTTTATTTTGCTATTTTAGCTTTAATTTTTAAGAGGTATTTTAGTTGAAAAATTTACCACTTGTAACAATAGGTATAGCTGCATATAACCATCAAGAATATGTTGGTTATACAATAGAAAGTGTTTTAAATCAAAATTATAAAAATATAGAGCTGATAATAATCAACGACGGTTCAACAGATAACACAGATAAGGAGATATCCAAGTATATAGATATTTGCGAAAGGACTTTTCCATCATTTAAGTACATAAACAGGCAAAATAAAGGTTTTGTTCCCACTCTTAACGAAATACTTGATGTCAGTAAAGGTGATTACATCTATATGCTTGCTTCAGATGACATATTAAAACCTGAGATGGTTTCAAAGTGTGTTGAATTTTTTGAAAAAAAACCAGAAGTTGAAGTCCTTATTTTTGACATTGATTTAATAGATGAAAATAATTCAATTATAAAATCTAATGAAAGTGGAATTATAGGTTTTGGAAAAAAGTTTAAAAACCTATCATACATAAATTTAAAAAGGTTGTTAGAGTTTAACTATTTTTACGGTCCTTCAATCTTCATAAAAAAGTCTGTTTTTGAAAAAATTGGAAAGTACGATGAAAATATTGGTTTTGAGGATTGGGATTTTATGATAAGAGTTTTAATGGAAAATATAAAGATAGACTATCTTCAGGAATCTTTAGTGCTATACAGAATACATCAGAGGAACATGAATAAAAATCTTATTTATATGTTGGAAAATACACTAACTTTACTTAAAAAGTACAAAGAAATTCCAGACCACAATCACCGTGTAATAAATATTTTTTACCAGTATTTAAAATATAGATTTTCTAAAAAAGAATTATCAGTTGTAAAAAATCTCTTTAGGGAATATTACAGGTTTAGTTTTGAAGATTTGAGAAATCCTAAAGTTTTAGTAAAACTGTTAATTGTTTATTTAAAACTCATAAAAAGGGGTGGTTAACACCCCTTTAAATTAATCATCGTCGTCATTATCATGGTCATCATCGTCGTCATCATCGTCATCTTTACATTTTTTCTTTTTCTTATGTTTTTTGTGTTTCTTATGTTTACAGCTTTTTAATTTAGCATTCCAGTCTAATATTTTTAATTTTCCAAATACCATTCCAGGTCCGATAGGTTTTGAACATGAAGTATGAATTGTTATGCAGTCATCTCCGATTACAAAAGTCATTTCAGGTTTTACAACTGTTGATACAAAGAATGTTCCATCTGGATTTAGTGGAAATTCTCCAACTAAATCTCCATGTTTATCGTAAGCTTTTACAGATGTAGCAGAAGTTGTGTCTAAATATTTCATAGTCATGCTGTATATTTTTTTACATCCACATGTTTTCTTTTTCTTGATTTTACATCCTTTGAAATCTTTATTGTAATTGTCTAATATGTCAGCTAATTGAACCATTTGAGAACCTTCATCTGAAGAAGGACTGATACCGGCAGGAATAGATAATCCATCAATTAACGCATCTGCTTCATCAATTACTGGAACAATATCAACAGGGTCAGCACCAGCTAAAATATTTAATTTTGCTGCTATTAATTGTTTTGCCAATATAAGACTTGCATCTCCGTGGGATGGGGAATGTAAAATATCTAAAAGTTCAGATTTTGAATATGTTTGTGTACCTAAGACAAGGCTGTCAACAGGCCATTTTCCTGGGTGTTTTTTCCAGTATCCTATTGTGTGAGTTCCTTTACATTCTGGAATGTCTATTTCAATTATATGTGGTTGGGCTTTACTACAATTGTTTTTGAAAGATACATCAGCCAAAAGGATAGTTTTTTCTCCTGCAGAAGGCACATATCCATCACCGTACGCTTCTGCAGCATCAATTAACTCTTGATGTCTATCTGGTATTCCTTGAAAATCAGGTGAGTCAAAAACTACACCTTGAAGATAATACCATATAGCTTTTTGTACAGAAGCAACATTGTACCCGTCTCT
>JALSSE010000276.1 GCA_026984415.1 Hydrogenothermaceae bacterium
AAATTATAGAAAAATTGTTATTATTACAGGGAAAACTTGATGAAATATTGGAAAGGTACTATCAATAATGGAAAAAGATAGAGAAAGATGGAATAAAAAATATTCAGAAGGAAAATTCCCGTTAGATAAACCTGCTCCGTTTTTAACAAAACATTACAGACTTGCAAATGTAGGAAATGCTCTTGATATTGCTGCAGGTTTAGGTAGAAATGCTCTATTTCTTGCAGAAAAGGGGTTTAAAGTTGATGCTGTTGATATCTCAGATGTTGCAGTAGAAAAACTTTCAAAATTACACCCGAACATAAATCCGATACAGGCAGATTTAGATACTTTTGTTATTCCAGAAAATAAATACGATTTAATTTTAAACATAAATTTTTTAAGTAGAAGACTTTTTCCATATATAAAAGAAGGTTTAAAAAAAGATGGCATTTTAATTTTCCAAACATTTTTAAAAGGAGATGAACCAGACCTTTCAGTCCCTTCAAATCCTGATTTTCTTTTAAGGAAAAATGAGCTTTTACACTCTTTCCTCCCGTTGAGGATTTTATTTTATAAAGAACAAAAAGTTGTTAAATGTGATGGAACAAAAAGCTGGTTAGCTTCTTTAGTAGCGAAGAAAGAATGTTAAACCAACGAGTAAAAAAAGTCCTGAACCTTTCCCTTCCTGCTGCTTTGAACAGCTTTTTAGATATGCTCCAGACCCTTATTGATTTAATTATGGTAGGTAGGATATCTCCTTCAGCCATAGCTTCAGTTGGGGTAAGTATGCAGTTAATCTGGGGAGTTTACGTTTTTGTTTCTATATTTCATATTGGTACAAATGCCTTAGTTTCAAGATTTATCGGAGCTAAAAAAATAGAAGATGCAGGAAAAGTAATTTTCAGTATATCTATTGTGGCTTTTATTTTTTCATTACCAGTTGCGGTTTTAGGGTATTTGTTTTCTGAAAAACTGTTTTATTTAATTGGAACTTCAAAAGATGTAGCAAAGCTTGGTGGTGAATATTTAGGTATAGTAGCTTTAACTATTCCTTTTTTATTTTTAGGAGGAATTTATTACAGTGCTTTAAGTGCCTCTGGAGATACAAAAACTCCATTAAAAATTGGTATTGCTGGAAATATTTTTAACACGATTTTTGATTACATTTTAATTTTTGGACATTTTGGCTTTCCAGAGTTAGGTGTTAAAGGTGCTGCTATTGCAACTGCTTTAACAAATATTTTTGAAGTGGTTGTTTATCTTATAATTCTTTTCAGCAGGAAATTTAACGTTTATTTCAATTACGAATTTTCTTTTGATTTTGTAAGAAGGGCTTTAAAAGTAGGAATTCCAACAGGATTTGAAAGGGTAATAACTTATTCCTCTTATATTGTCCTTGTTGTTCTTATTACAGAATACGGAACTTATACCCTTGCAGGGTATCAGGTTGGATTGAGGATTGAAGGTCTGGCTTTTATGCCGGGGATTGGTTTTACTATTGCTGCTATGGCTCTTGTAGGTCAGAATCTTGGTGCAAAGAATTACGAAGAAGCAGAAAAATCAGCAATAACCACAATGAAAGTTGCAGCAGTATTTATGGGAACACTGGGAATTTTAATGATTTTTGTTCCAGATTATTTATGTATGATTTTTACTTCTGACAAAAAAACAATTGAAGAGGCAGTTATTTATTTAAGGATAATGGGAATATCCCAGTTTCCCCTTGCAGTTGTTTTTGTTCTAAGTGGAAGTTTAAGGGGTGCTGGGGCAACAAAATCAACATTATTTATAAATACTTCTTCTTTATGGTTAGTTAGAATAGTTCCTGCGTTTATTTTATCTGCAATATTTCACAATGTTTTGCTAATATATTTAATCATTACTATCGAAACATACTTTAGAGCTTTTGTTTTATGGTTTGTATTTAAAAAAGGAAAATGGAAAAAAATAGAGGTATAAAATGGCAGAAAAAGATGGAAAAACGATAAACCCAGATTTTTTCTACACAAACAAAGATGAAATAAAGAAAAAGCTAAAACAGGAAGAAACAGGAATAAAAACTGAAATAAAACAACATTTACCTGAACCTATTCAAAATATGCTTGATACAAAAGAAGGAACATACGCATTAATATTTATTTTAATAATTGGTGTTATATTATTCTTTAAAATTATAGGATTCGCATTTAACCTGTTCTGGAAAATACTGTTAGTTCTTTCTATTGCTTCAGCAGCATTTTTCCTTTATTCATATTTCAGTTCTGTAGGATAAAGAAGTTATCTTCGTTTTTTAAAATAAAGGTTTTGTTTTTAATTTTCAAAATAAATCTGTTTTTGTCTTTTTTTATCTGGAATATACCTTTTATTTTTAACACTTTTTTGATGCGGAAATAATTCTGAAAATCCAGATTTAAACTCTGGATAATTTTATAAGGTTTACTTTTGTAGTAAATCAGATAAATTCTTAAAGGGTTTTCTTTTTTTATAGTAGTTCTAACCTTAAAATTAAAATAATCTCCTATTAAAAATCCTTCCCTGTCTGGAGTAAAAATTAAAACAGAAGGGTAGTCCTTTGATTTAAATGTGTAAACCTTGAAATCCTTGTGTTTTGTTTGAGATATGAAAAGGAAAATAAATACAGAAACAAATAAAACTAAAACTTTTTTATACATATTAAATTTTAAAATTAAAATAAAACTGATTAATAAAAGATAAATTAAAATAATTAAAGGTGAAGGGCTAAACCCCTGAAAATACCCATGCAGACCGTAGAAGAAATTTACAATTTTTAGAAATAAAATTCCAAAATAATCCATAAACCTCACTAAAAATCCAATTTTCATTAAAGTCATAAGATTTAGAACTGATAAAAATAAATAAGGATATAAGGGAAGAACAGCAATTGGAGTGGCAATAATTGATAAAAAAGAAAATCCTCCAAAGTAGTATAAAACTAACGGTAATGTAAAAATTGTAGCTATAAATGAAACAATTAACATCTGTATTAAAAAGTTTATTATTTTAGGCAGACTTGTTTTTATATTTACTAAATCCAAACTTAAAATAATTCCAAATGTTGCAATAAAAGAAAGTTGAAATCCGACATTAAAAAGCTGTTCTGGAGAAAATAAAATTATTAAAAATCCAACAAAAAATAAGATATTTAAAGAATTTATTTTCAAATATTTTATTTTACTGAAAAAATACAGACCTGCCATAACAGATGCTCTTAAAACAGGAACCTGCAAACCTGTAAAAATAGCATAAAAAGGAAGAAAACCCATAATTAGAATATATTTAATCCTTTCTTTTAGAAAAGACAGAACAAATAAAATAGAAATTACAAGAATAGCCACATGTAAACCAGAAATGGCAAGCAAATGGGACAATCCTGTTTCGCTAAATCTCTCTCTTTTAGAATAAGGAATAAAACCTTTTTCCCCAAAAATTAAAGGAAGACCTATCTGATATGAATTTTCATTCAGGCTGTTTTCCTTGTAATTTTTAATAAGATAATTTTTTAATCTGTAAATCAGTATAAATGGATTTTTAGAGTTATCTACTTTTATAAAATCCCTTTTTGGATATCCATAAACTTTATTTCCATCTGTCTTTATGTTGCCTAAAAAAGCAATATTAGAAAAATAAAAAATTTCTTTATCATTTGATTTTAGATGAGTTTTTATCTTCTTTCCTTCAAATTCTTTAAAATCGGATTTTTTTACAAGACAGTCAAAAGATTTTCCATAAAAAGAGTTTTTTGGAATGGAAACAACCTTACAATTAACAAAAATTGGATTTTCTGGAAAATATTTTACCTGTTTTTCATAAGTAATTGATAATCCTAAAATAAAAACAGCGAGGTTTAAGAAAACAAAGCCAGTTTTATTTTTTATGAAAATAGAAATCAAAATCAGGATTAAAGGAAAATAAACAGAAATGTAAATATTAAAAATATGGTTTAAATAGATTCCAATTGATAGAGATACAAATAAAAACAAAAATGGAACAAGCAAAATTACACCTTATAATTCAATACACGCAATAGCCTCTATTTCTACTAAAGCCCCTTTTGGTAAATTACTTACTTCTACAGTTGCCCTTGCTGGTTTATGATTTTTAAAGTATTCACCGTAAATTTTATTTACTACTTCAAAGTCGTTCAGGTTCTTTAGATAAATTGTTGTTTTAACTACATGGTCTAAATTTATCCTTGCTTCTTCTAAAATATTTTTTATGTTTTCTAATACTTGTTTTGTCTGTTCTTCAATTCCCCCTTCAACAAGATTTTGTGTCTGTGGATTGATGGCTATCTGTCCAGAAATAAAAAGTAAATTTTCACATTTAATAGCCTGTGAATAAGGTCCTATTGCCTTTGGGGCTTTATCTGTTTCAATTATCTGCATAAATCTCCCTCCTTCAGTCAAGTTCTTCTAATTTTATCTTACCTTCATAAAGGGCTTTTCCTACAACTACCCCATAAATTCCAACATCTTTGATTTCATAAAGTTTTATAACATCATCTAAAGAACCTATTCCACCAGATGCAATAACAGGATGTTTTAAATTCTCAGCAAGGTGTTTTGTCCCTTCAATGTTTGCACCAACCAAAGCACCGTCCCTGTTAACATCTGTGTATAAAAATCCCCATATATCCTTATCGTCAAACTGTTTTGCAAACTCTAAAGGTGTGTATTCAGTTTTTTCAAGCCAGCCTTTTATTGCCACTTTTCCATCTTTAGCATCAATACCAACAATAACTTTATTAGGGAAAGCCTCAACGATTTTTAAAAACAATTCCTTGTTCTGATATGCAAGACTTCCTATTACTACTCTTTCAACTCCTATATTTACCATAGTTTCAACAGCTTCAAATGTTCTTAAACCTCCACCAAACTCAACAGGTATAGAAACTGCTTTAACAATCTCCTTAACTATTTTGTAATTTTTAGGTTTTCCTTCAAATGCACCATCTAAATCAACAATGTGTAAATGTTTTGCCCCTTTTGATTCCCATAATTTAGCCATATCAACAGGGTTTTCCCCGTAAATAGTTACTTCATTTGGGTCACCTTTATAAAGCCTTACAGCCTTTCCATCTTTAATATCTACAGCTGGGATAATAAATTCTTTTAAACCCATTTTAACTCCTGTTAGTTTATTCATTTAAATATTATAATTAAGTTAGTGATTAATTATATAAAAATTAATAAAAAAGACAAAAAGGAGGAAATTAAAAATGGAAACCCAAGCACAGGTTGGAAATCTTATAAAGAAATATGCAGAAGAAATAAAAGATGAGCTTATAGAGTGGAGAAGATACCTTCATATGCACCCAGAATTAAGTGGGGAAGAGTACAACACGGCAAAATTCGTTGCACAAAAATTAGAAGAATTTGGAGTTGATGAAATTATACCAAATTTTGGGGGAACAACGGCAGTAGTTGGTTTAATAAAAGGAAATGGGGATAAAACAGTAGCATTAAGGGCAGATATGGACGCACTACCTATGGATGAGCTTGTGGAAAACAGACCTTATAAATCACAGGTGAAAGGGGTTATGCATTCCTGTGGGCACGATGCCCATACTGCAATCCTTTTAGGAGCTGCAAAGGTACTGGTAAAAATTAAGGATAAATTAAAGGGAAATATAAAACTTATATTTCAGCCCTGTGAAGAAAGACACGACTGTAAAGGGGCAAAAGCCCTTGTAGAAGCAGGTGTTTTGGAAAATCCAAAAGTTAATGTTATTTTTGGGCTTCATATGTTTCCAGAACTCCCTGCAGGGGTAGTAGGAACGAGGATTGGAGAATTAATGGCATCAAGTGATGTTTTCCATATAAAAATAAAAGGTAGAGGCTCCCACGCTTCAAGACCTCATATGGGAGTTGACCCTGTAATTATTGCAGCTCAGGCTATAAACTCTTTACACCATATTGTCAGTAGAAAAGTAGACCCTTTACATCCTGCTGTTCTTACAGTTGGAAAAATATCAGGTGGTCATGCAGAAAATGTTATTCCTGATGAGGTTGATATGTCTGGAACGGTTAGAACTTTAAGTATTGATTTAAGAGACCAGATACCAAAATGGATGGAGCATACTTTATGGGGAATTACTACTGCTTATGGAGGAGCTTATGAGTTTGAATATCAGGAAGGAACACCACCAGTGATTAATGATACAGAAACAACCAAATTTGCATTAAAAAAATTAAGAGAATTTTTAGGTGAGGATAAAGTAGTTGAGCTTGAATATCCAAGTATGGGTGGGGAAGATTTTTCTGAATATTTGATGAAAGTTCCAGGAACATTTTTTAGATTGGGAATAAGAAATGAAGAAAAAGGAATAAAGTATCCATTACACAGTCCATTATTTGATATTGATGAAGATGTTTTACCACTTGGAGTTGAAGTTCTCGCTATCCTATCAGAAGAATGGTTAAGGGAGAATTAAAAGCTGGGCACCCCCTTTCGGCGTAGGGAAACTGGCTTATCCTTGCTCCCTTCCGGGCCTGGGGAGGTTCACCAGCCCCTACCCGAAGGGACCCAGCAAATGGTTTTCCTATTTAAGCCTTGATAATATATCACAGTTTACAATTTTTTCAAATGGCGGATGGGGCGGGATTCGAACCCGCGGTACCGGGGTTACCGGTACACAGCATTTCCAGTGCTGCTCCTTCGGCCAGACTCGGACACCCATCCATTACAGATTTACTATTATAGTTTAATCAAAAAGATTTGCAACTTCATTTCCTGCCGACAGCTTTTTTAACTTCGTCAAGGGAAATTTTGTAGTAAATAGGTCTTCCGTGGGGACATAAATTAGGATTTTCCGTTTTTATCCACATTTCTAAAATACTTTTAGCCTTTTCGTAGTTTAGTTTATCTCCTGCCATAACTGACTGTCTGCATGAGATTCTACTAAACATTTCTTCAATAGGAATAAATATATCATTACTATTAAGAATGTCATTTAAAGCTGTTTCTGCTGCTTCTATTGAAGTAATTGAAGGGATAGCAGTTATAAAAACATTTGGTTCTTCTATTTTGAATTCATATCCTATCTTATTTAAAGATTTTTCCAGGTTTATCAATTTTGCTGTTTCATCTGGGGTGAGTTTTAAGGGAATAGGAGTAATAAGTTTTTGGGAAGATATTTTTCCTTTTTCAAGGTATTCATTCATAAGTAATTCATATTGAACCCTTTCGTGGGCTACATGCTGGTCAATAATATAAAGTTCCCCATTGTAATACGCTATTAAAAATGTATTTTCAACCTGTCCTATTATCTCAAATTGTGATTTTTTTTCTCCGTACGGCACAACATTTTGATTTAGTTGAAATTCTGTTTTTTGGAATGTTGCAGTATTAAATGGATTTATTTTTTCAGAAATTGCACCTTTAATTAAATTAACAACAGCAGATTCTTTCCTAAATTTCACTTCAATTTTTGAAGGGTGAACGTTATGGTCTACAAAATAAGGAGGAAGTTCTAAAAATAAAATATAAAAATTTTCTCCGATTAAACTTTTTACAGTGTTAGATATTATGTAATTACGTACTGGTCTACCATTAACATATATATAACCTTTTTTATTTGGTGAATCTGAAATTGAAACTAAACCGTAAATTTTGCCAAGCTGATTTTCGTACTCAATTTCTATTAAATTCCTTGTAAAATCTTTTGAAATAATCTGGGCTATCCTTTCTTTAAGTGTTGAAGGATAAAGGTTATAGTACTCTTTTTTATCAATAAATAGTTTAAAATGTTTATCTGTATGGTTAAGGGTGTATTTGGTAAATACATCTAAAATATGTATAAGTTCTGTTCTTTCTGTTTTTAAAAATTTTTGCCTTGCAGGAACATTAAAAAATAAATCTTTTACCTCAACGGTTGTCCCAAGCTGAGAACCAACTTCTATTAAATGTTTAAACTTTCCACCTTCAATATAAAGCTGATGTCCTGTTAGTTCACCTAAAACCCTTGATGTCAGTTTAAATTTTGAAACTGCTGAAATACTTGCAAGGGCTTCTCCTCTAAATCCATAACTGTTAATCATATACAAATCTTCTTCAGATTTAATTTTACTTGTACAGAACCTCTGGACTGCTAAAGTAAGGTCATCCTGATGTATTCCTTCACCGTTATCTTTTACTGAAATTAAAGATTTTCCACCTTTTTCAATAGATATTTCTATATTTGTTGCACCTGCATCAATTGAGTTTTCAATCAGTTCTTTTAAAACACTTGCTGGTCTTTCTACAACTTCACCAGCAGCGATTTTATTGATAACTTCTTCTGATAGTTTTTGGATTTTCAAATTTGTTCAGCCTCTTTAAAGTTATTATATTATAATGTTAAAATCTTATTATAAGATAAGAGATTATAAAAAAAAATCTAATACAAGGAGGAGTCAAATGCCAGTAAGAAAATTGGAAAAATCGGAGTGGGAATCTTACTTTGATGAGGTTTCAAAAAAGCTCGGTGCCAAAGAAGTTTTAATTGAAGTTGTAAATGATGAAATAGGTGACCAGGTTGAAACAGATTGGCAACCATTAGTTGGACTATCTTATGACCCAAAAGATGATGAATTTGAAGTTGCAGCTGAAAAACACGACCACTTAATACCAAAACCTGTTGAAATTTATGTTGATGAAGAGGTTGATGGTTTAAAGGTTGTTGAAGTTATCCAGGAAGATGGAACAAAACAGATTATTAGATTAAGGTCTCCTGAAGCTTTACCTGAAGAAGGATAAAATAAGGGGGATTTTCCCCTTTTTAATTTCTAAAAATTGCATTTCTTAATTTATAAATAAAGTAATAGAGTAAAGGAACATAAATCAAAGTGAGAAATGTTCCTACAATTAAACCTCCAATTGCGACAGTTCCAAGGGGAGCAAGCCTTTCAAGCCCTAAAGCCCACCCAAAAGCGATAGGTATCATACCAACAGATGTTCCAAATGCAGTCATTAAAACAGGTCTTGTTCTTATTTTTATACTTTCTATAATTGCTTCTTCTATTTTTTTACCTTTATCAACTGCCTGATTTATGAAATCAATAAGTAAAATAGAATTTTTTGTTATTATTCCAGCAAGTAAAATTATACCCATTAAACCGGGCATTGATTGGTGGTATCCCATTCCTAAAATAGACCATGCAGCACCTATCATGGCAAGGGGAATTGCAAAAATTACGGCTATTGGAGCACCAAAGGAGCGGAATGGTGGAGCAAGTGCAAAGAAAAGAAGAATTATTCCAATTCCTATTGCTTTAATCATCCTTCCCATAGCATCCATTAGCTGTTTAACATCACCTTCCTGTGATATTTCATAGTTAGGAGGTAGTTTTCCGCCAGATTTCTCCATTACTCTTTTGAAGTTTTCCATAATGTGGGAGATTGCAGCCTTTTCTCTGTATGCAAGGATATCTACTGTGTAATTTAAACCTTCCCTTGTAATAATTGTAGGTTCTACTTTCCTCTCTATTTTAGCAACTGCTGAAAGGGGGATTTTTCCTTTTGGGGTTGTTATGTAATAGGAATTTAAATCAGTTAAAGAGTTCCTATCTTTTTTATTAAAAACAATCCTCACTTTTAAAGATTTTTCATTAGGTATGTTATAAAGGGAAATGATGTTTCCTCTTATCTTTGTTCCAAGCTGAACAGCAATATCTAAAGGGGTTATTCCATAAAAAGAAGCAAGTTTATAATCTATTTTAAGGTTATAAGTTGTTTTGTCGTAATCCCATGTTCTTGATACTGATTTTAAACCTTTTACTTTATAAACATTTTCTTTAATTTTTTCTGCAATTTTATCTAAAACCCTCAAATCATCTCCACTTACCATAACATCAAGATTAGCCCTTATGTTAGAAAGGGGAGTGGCTCCGTAATCAAAAATATCAACGTATTTTAAATCAGGAATTTCCCATATCTTTTTAGTTAAATTTCTTTCAATAGACCAGATATCTTCTTTTCTGTGAAACCTGTCTACGTAATGGATGGTAAGTGATATTGACTGGGGAGATTTACCTTTTCCCATTGTTAAAACTCCCGGTTCTGAACCTACAGCAATAGATACTATTTCTACCCTTTTGTCATTTTTTAAAATCTGGGAAATCTTTTTTACAATCTGTTCAACCTGATTTATAGAAAGATTACTGTCTGTTGTTATACTTCCCTTTACAATTCCTGTATCCATAGGAGGCATTATCTCTTTTCCAACTGTTGGTATTATCAGCCTCAAACTTATAACAAACATAGCTATAATAAACACAAAGTAAGGAACAGCTAAAAATTTCCTTTTAAATACATTTGCAACAGCTGAAGAGTAAAAATTTTTTAAAGGTTCGAGGAAAAATTCTGAAATTTTATAAGTGATTAATTCAATTCTGTTTTTAGAGTTAGTTTTTTTCAATAAATAAGGTGAAACAAGGGGGATAAAAGTGATTGAAACAAAGTAAGAAACAATTACAGCAATCAAAAGTGTCCCGGCAAGGGGTCTAAAAATATGCTGGGGATAATCTCCAACAAATAAAAGGGGAATTAAAACAACGGCTGTTGATATTGTTCCTGCAAGAACTGCAAAAACAACCTCCCTCGTTCCATTGACAACAGCATCTTTTATAGGTTC
>JALSSE010000277.1 GCA_026984415.1 Hydrogenothermaceae bacterium
ATAATTGATTTTATCTACAGGAGATTTGATTTTGAAGAAAATATAAAAATGAGTAAGGATGAGATAAAAGAAGAAAGAAAGCTATACGAAGGAAACCCTCAGATAAAAGCAGCTATAAAGAAAAAACAGAGAGAATTATCAATGCTTAGGATGATGGCTGAAGTTGGTAAAGCAGATGTTGTAATTACAAACCCAGAACACTTTGCAGTTGCTTTAAAATACGAAAAGGGGAAAATGGAGGCACCAAAAGTAGTGGCAAAAGGTCAGGATAACATTGCCCAAAAGATAAAGGAAATAGCAAGGGAGAATGATGTTCCTATTGTAGAAGACCCACCTCTTGCCCGTTCTCTGTATAAAAGCTGTGAAATTGGGGATTATATACCAGAAAATCTCTATATGGCAATTGCAAAAATCCTTGCAAAAATATATAAGAAAAAGGGAATTAGATAAAACAAACTTGATTATATTTTATTAAAAACCTATCTTAAAAATTAAATAAACATAAGAGGTTTATAACAATGGGACAGGAAAATAAAACCATTTTAACAGAAGATGAAATAAATAAATATTTAAGCTCATTAGAAGGATGGCAGAGAGAAGCAAAATACATAACAAGAAGGTTTTATTTTGAAAAATGGCCTGACATTACTGGATTTATGAAACATTTAGCAAACACTATTGAGGAAACAAACCACCATCCAGATGTTATTCTACATACAGGGACAAAGACAATAACAGTTTCTACAACAACCCATAGTGAAGGTGGATTAACTATGGCAGATGTTGAACTGGCAGAGAAACTAAATCAGTACAAATCTGAAGGTTAAGGTTTATTTCTTTCAAATAGAAATTTTTTAATTAGATAATCAAGTGAAAACATTCCACCACCGCAGAATAAAATAACAAGTGAAGCAAATAGAAAAGAAAAAGGCAAAGCCATATAAAAATCATCAGGTTTTGAAATTATGTGAAAAAGGGCTTCTCTGTGGGCAACCAAAAACGCACCAATCATATTTCCAGCTAAAACTAAACCTGTTAGCCTTGATGCTAAACCTAAAAATAGTAATATTCCGCCAACAGTTTCAACAGTAGCAATAAAATAAGCCATTATTTCGGGAGATGGAAGACCTAAAGAGCCAAAAAACTGGGTAGTTCTTTCAATATGTGTAAACTTTCCAAATCCAGCCTGAAAAAACAGCCATCCCCAGTAAGCCCTAATAGCTAAAAGAAAAAGGGAATGTGGAATTCCCATATATTCTATTATTTTGTTGTAAAGATTTACAATGGCTTTTATATTCATAAAAATTTCCTCTATTTCATAGCTCCACATCCACCAGGTCCAGCACATGCCATCTCTTTAGCTTTGTCTTTTGCCTTTTTCTCTTTAGATTCTTCTTTTTTAGCTCCGCAGTTTCCGCAGGTCATCTCCTTATCACCTTTTTTCATTTTAGAGCCGCAGTTAGCCTCTTCACTTTGAGAAGATTTTGCACCCTTTTTACCACCACAGTTTCCACAACTTCCTTCACCTGCAAAAGCAGAGTTTACAGACGTCTGGGAAATTCCTAAAATTACAGCTGTACCTAACAACGATGTTAAAATTTTTTTCTTCTTATCCATGACTAAATCCTCCTTTTGATTTAAATTTAAGTTTAAGTATATAATCTGACGATTACCACTTTTTTTCTGTAATCTATATTACAGAAAAAGATTCGACGAAACGTAAATTAACTATAAACGAAAATTAAGGAGTTAAAAATTGGACACTAAAGATATTAAAGGTGCAGGTCTTGGATTAAGGTTCAGTTTC
This sequence comes from Hydrogenothermaceae bacterium, assembly GCA_026984415.1. The sequence continues at coordinate 1,808 of JALSSE010000277.1, forward strand.
CTTAATGATATACATAAATTTGAAGAAAAACCAAACTGGTTTGAAATTGCCCCTGAAAACTGGATGGGAAAAGGTGGAAAAGCAACAAAGATTTTAGAAAAAATAAGGGCTGATTTTCCTATTGGATGTCATGGGCTTTCTTTATCAATTGGTTCCCCAGATAAAATAGATAAAAACTTCCTTAAAGAATTAAAAGAATTTTTAGATTATTTTGAAATTGATATTTATTCAGAGCACCTTAGCTATTCTTCACTAAACGGAAGTTATATTTACGATTTACTTCCTGTCCCATTTTCAGAAAAATTAGCTGAATACATAGGAGAGAAAGCAAGATACATTCAGGATTATTTGGAAAGACCTTTAATTTTAGAAAATATTTCATACTATTATTCATTTGATGCAGAAATGTCTGAAGTTGAATTTATAAATCTTGTCCTTGAAAAAGGAAATTGTAAACTTCTT
>JALSSE010000278.1 GCA_026984415.1 Hydrogenothermaceae bacterium
TTAGTCCGTGTGCTGTAAATGCTAATAAACACAATCCTACCAGTATTTTTTTCATTTTCCACCTGTTAGTTATTTATTTATAACTTTAGTATATATTAACTTTTTTTTAAATACAACAAAATTTTTATATATGCTAATACATATTATTTTATAGAAATAGTTAGTTTGTATGCCTTATTTTTTGGTATTTTGTGTTTTTCTTTTAGCATTTTAACTATTTCTTTGTTTGATAAACCTTCTTTTTTGTATCTTTTGATTATGTTTGAAATATCCTCATCAGTTAGGTTTTTGGTTTCTTTTGGTTTGCAAAGTATTACAAATTCACCTTTTAAAGTGTCTAAATGTTTGTTAAAAAATTCTATAACTTCAGATGGGTTTCCTAAAATGAATTTTTCATTTATTTTTGTAAGTTCTTTTGCTACCACGACTTGGCTATCTGGTAATATTTCTTTGTATAAATTCAATGTTTTTAAAATCCTTTTGGGACTTTCATAAACTATAAATGTGTACCCAATTTCTTTATATTTTTCTAACTCTTTTCTTTTTTTACCTTCTTTGTTACTTAAGAAACCAACAAACAGGAATTTATCTGAAGGTAAGCCAGAAGCTGATAAAGCAACTGCCCCTGCAAATGCACCAGGAATTGGCACAACTTTTATTCCTTCTTCTCTTGCAGCTTTTACAATTCTATACCCTGGGTCTGAAATACACGGAGTTCCTGCATCGCTAACAAGGGCAATATCTTCATCTTTTTTTAATATATTTATTAATTTTGGTGTTGTTTTTTCTTCAATATGTTCGTGGTAAGGTATTAATTTTTTGTTTTCTATTCCATAATGGTTTAATAATTTTTTTGTAACCCTTGTGTCTTCACAGGCAATAAAATTCACATTTTTTAAAACTTCAACTGCCCTAAATGTTATATCTTTTAGGTTTCCAATTGGTGTTGCAACAACGTATAGGGTTCCCATTATTTTAAGTTTATTATTCCATTGATTAATTTTTTATAGCCCTGAAAGATTCCATTTTTATAAATACTTACTATTCCATTGGGAAAAGTTTTATTCAGTCTTACCTGATTTGAAACTCTTACTTTTAAAGGTGATGTAATTAAAAATCTTTTTTCTGTAAAAGGTTCAATTGTTATCTCTTTATCTAATTTTATTAACCTGCTTCCATTTTTAAGGGAAATTTTTGTTTTTGAAAATTTTAAAGGGGTTTTGTTTTTTATTGAATAAAAGCCGTTAAAAATACCTTTATTTCCTTTTATATTTAGAGAATAAACCACATCCCAGTTTATATTTCTTACAGGGTATTTTATATAAAAATCTGCATTTGTTGATTTCTCAGACTTTAGTTTTATTGTCAGTCTTGGAGAGTATATCTCCTGCCAATTTAAAGAAGATGATATTTTAGATGGAAATTCTGGTAAAGTTGTTATTACAAGACCTCTTTCTGTGTTCACCTGAATGTAGTTGTTTTCTATTTTTATTATTTTTCCTCTTATAAAACGTCCTTCCCCTTCAATTGAGGCGATTTTTCCAATCATATTTTTTTTCCAGTCATTAAAGGATTTTTCTAAAACATAACCCATAACAGTAATATTTTTAACAGGTGTTTCTATTAAAACAGATTGGGTATCAGCTATTGGAAGAAGGTTAATAGGACCTATAACACTTTCGCCATCTGCAACTAAAAATTCTGCATGTTGAATATATGTTGACATTCCTGTTCTATTTACAATTAGTTCTGAAGAAAATGAGATACTGAAAATTGAAAGCAAAAAAAATATTATTTTTTTCATAACTCCTCCAAGGATTGTTTTTGTTGTTTATAATATTTTATCTAAATTGATTATAACTTAAAGGGATGATTAATGGGAAAGAAGAAAAAAAGCCCTTTCTTTTATATTGTTATTCTCACTGTATTAAGTATGTTACCTTTTATTGCTTTTTTATTTGATAGAGTTCTTTTAAAGATGGACAATGCTTTTCTTTTAATAGGGGAAATATTTATTTTAATAACAGGTGCAGCGATTGCTGTTTTATTAATACTCCTTATAAAATAATGTTAAAATTAAAAAGAGAAAATTCAGGAGGAAAAAATTGAAAAAGATATTTATTGCCCTTCCACTTTTTGCAATTGTTTTTACAAGCTGTGCTCAGAAAGAGGATATTTTGACTTTACAGGACAAGATTATGAACCTTGAAAAAGAGATAAAACAGCTTAAGAAAAACGATATGGTATTTGAGCAGAATCTTGAAAAT
>JALSSE010000279.1 GCA_026984415.1 Hydrogenothermaceae bacterium
TATGAAATTTCAAAAGAAAGAGATGGGAAAATAAGGAAATATCCTGTATTCATTGCTTTAGCCAGAAAGCCTTAATGGAGATGCCATTTTGACAAATGAAGCATTCTTTGTAATGAATATTATCGGGTTGTTGGCTTTTGCCGTTGTAGGTTCTTTTAAAGGAATTCGTGAGAGACTTGATTTATTTGGAATAACAGTTCTTGGAACAATGACGGCTTTAGGTGGTGGGATAACGAGGGATTTATTAGTTAATACAATACCAAATGCCCTTAAATCTATTGTTGATATGACAGTTGCTATTGTTGGAGTGTGGCTTGCAATTGTTATTTTTAAAATTTTTGGAGATATTTCAAACAGATTTTTTGTTCTAATTCCTGATGCTATTGGACTTTCTGCATTTACCACAACTGGTGCTATAATTGCCTATAATTCTGATGTTTCATTCTTTGGAATTGTTATCCTTGCAACTTTAACAGGAATTGGTGGTGGGGTAATCAGTGATATTCTTCTTGGAAAAGTCCCTTCTGTTTTAAGGGACGATTTTTATGCAAGCTGTGCAATTATTGGAAGTATAGGATTTTACATTGCAGTACATTCAGGTTTAGACCTTAATACAAGTGCTGTTATTTGCAGTCTTCTTGTATTAATGATTAGAATACTTGCCATACTTTACAAATGGAATTTGCCAAAATTTTCTTAAAGGTGTTCAAATCCTTTTTCTTTTATATGAAAAATATCTTCTCCGTCTTTTAAATAAACCCCTTTTCCTTCTTCTATATATCCTATTTTTGTTATATTCTCTAAATTCTTTTCCTTCTCTAAACTAAATGCTAACTGGTAGTCTTCTCCACCGTAAAGAATATAATGGTAAGGGTTTTTTTCATATTTATCACAATACTTTCTCAAATCAGGATGAATTTTAAGTTTTTCTTTTTCTATCACAATTTTTACTTTACTCATTTCTGATATATGACCTAAATCTCCTGCAAGTCCATCGCTTATATCAATACAGGAAGATGCATATTTTTCAATTAACCCCTGTAAATCAATCCTTGCAGTTGGTTTTGTATGCTTTTTTATCAATCCCAATTCCCAGTCTTCATAATTATTTTTATTCATTAAAATAAGTTCAAGTCCAGCCCTTGATAAACCTAAATAATCGGAAACATAAATAAAATCTCCTGCTTTTGCAGAGGAACGGGAAACAAACCTTTTTGTTTCACCAACTAAGAATAAATCAAAAACCATTTCTGACGAGGAGGATGTATTTCCACCTATAATAAACATTTTGTAATAATCAATGGCTTTTTTTATCCCTTTATAAACATTTTCTACATACTGGTAATCTATGTTTTTAGGAAGTGCAATTGAAATTAATCCCCACCGTGGAATTCCACCACAGGCAACAACATCACTGACATTTGAAGATACTAATTTCCACCCTAAATCTTCTGGGTTTATTTTTGATTTTATGAAATGTACATTTTCAACCTGAATATCCCCTGTTAAAAGAAGGAGTTTTCCGTTTACGTTTACACAGGCTGTATCATCACCAAATCCGACCAATACATCTTTATCATTTATAGGCAGAATACTGGAGAGTCTTTCAATCAGTTCAAACTCCCCAATATGCCTTTTATTTTCCATAAAATCTACTTCTGCTTTTTACGTCTTTTTCTTCTTTCTATTCTATTTTTGTATTTAATTACTTTCTTTTTCTTTTTTACTTCTGGTTCTTCAAGGTTTGTTGTTGCATTTTCTAATAATTTTTCAGCTTCTTCTGCCTGTCTTCTCTGTTGTTCTTGCATTTCTTCTTCAGATACAATCTGTACTTTGTATAGATACTCAATTGTGTTTTTCTTAAGGTTGTACATCATTTCTTCAAATAAATCAAAAGACTCTTTTTTATATTCAACAAGTGGGTCCCTCTGTGCATAACCCCTTAAAGATACACTTTCCCTTAACCTGTCTAATAGATGTAAATGGTCTTTCCATAGGTTATCTAAAACCTGTAAAGTTATGTATCTTTCAAACTCCCTTAAAACTTCAGAGCCAACTTTTTCTTCTTTTTGTTTATAAAATTCTAAAATCTGTTCAATTATGAAATCTTCTAACTCTTTCCTGTCCCACTCTTTTTCCCTGTCTATTTTTATATCTATACCAAGCCATTCTTTAAATGATTTTTCTAATTCATCTAAATCCCATTTTTCCTGATACTCTTCAGCTGGTGCGTATTTGTCAATAAAACTCAAGGCAATTTCTTCTAT
>JALSSE010000280.1 GCA_026984415.1 Hydrogenothermaceae bacterium
AAGCAGCAAAAATTGCGGAAAACTATTCAGACAATCCATGGGATAACTCTCCAAATAAATATAAAGCTGTACAGGAAAGATTAAAGAAATTTGTTGAAGGTGGAAGACTTGGACCTTTTGCAAATGCATACTGGGGGAATAAATCTTATAAATTTACACCAGAACAAAATTTGATAGCAACAACCCACTACCTTGATGCACTTGAAGCACAAAGATGGATGGCTCAAATGATGGCTGTATGGGGTGGTAAAAATCCACATCCTCAATCAATAGTAGTTGGTGGAGTAACCTGTGTTAAAGACTTAAAAGACCAATCAAGACACGCACTTTTTAAAGAGCTTCTGAAAAAATCAAGGGATTTTGTGCTAAGGGCATACATTCCGGATATTTTAATGGCAGGTGAAGCATATAAAGATGAAGCCTTAAATGGAGTAGGTGGTGGTCTTGGAAATTACCTTGCTTATGGAGGGTTTAGATTAGATGACAATCCAATGTATAAAGGTAAAAAACTCTTTCCGTCTGGTGTTGTTTTAAATAAAGACCTTTCTAAAGTAATACCATTTAATCAGGAAAAGGTTGCTGAAGATGTAACCCACAGCTGGTATAAATATGAAGGAACTGATAAGCCACTTCATCCGTGGGATGGACAAACTAATCCAGAATATACAGGATTTGATAACGATGGGCTATTAAAAGTAAAAGAAAAGTATTCATGGATTAAATCTCCAATATATGATGATACAAGAGTTGAAGTTGGACCACTTGCGAGGATGATAGTTGGTTATGCTTCAGGGGATGAAAGGATAAGAGGTTATGTAAACAAAGCATTAAAAGCAGCAGGATTGCCTCCAAAAGCATTATTCTCAACTGTTGGAAGAACTGCAGCAAGGGCTATTGAAACATGGCTAATGTCAGATATGATGATGGAGTGGTCTGATGAACTTGCTTCAAACTGTGCAAATGGTGATTTATCAACATGGACTGAGTTTGATTATGAAGAATTAACAAAAGGAAAAGAGTTAAAAGGTTATGGACTTGAAGAAGCCCCAAGAGGTTCTTTAGGACACTGGATAAGAATTGTTGATGGAAAAATTGCAAATTATCAGGCAGTTGTCCCTTCAACATGGAATGCAGCCCCAAGGGATTATAAAGGAAGAATGGGAGCCTATGAATCTTCTTTAGTCAGTAATACTATAGTAGCTGACCCAGACCAGCCTTTAGAGATACTAAGGACGGTTCACTCATTTGACCCATGTATAGCCTGTGCAGTTCATATCATAGATACAAAAGGAAAGGAACTTGGTGTTTATAAGGTTGAACCAATAGGAGGTTTTTGTAATGTCTAATAAAGAGATTACAGAAAAAGTAGTTCGTGTTCGCAGAATGACTGCTACAATGAGGATTATACACTGGATAAATGCATTTTCAATAGTTGCTGCTGTTATTACTGGTTTATACATAGCACATCCTTACTATCAAACTATGATTGCAGAACCAGCAGCCCATAAATATGTAATGGCTTATAATAGACTTATACATTTTACAGCTGCTATGCTTCTTGATGTTGTTGCAATTGTCATTTTTTATCTCTATTTTGCAAGTAGATTTGAAAAATTTTATAAAAAACTAATTCCTTCAAAACAAAATATTAAAGAATTCTGGGAAGTATTTTTAAACCTTATCACTTTAAATAGAAGAAAAAAGTTTGATAGTTCCCATTTAGATAGTTTCAATGTTGTCTGGTTTACAATTTTTCATCTTCTTTTAGTATGGATGTTGTTTACAGGTTTTTATATGTATGTACAGGGACTTGAAAGTGGAACATCAGCAATAGGTTCATGGTGGCCGTCCCTTTTACATTTTGTAACAGATTGGGTTGGATGGTTATTAGGAGGACACGGAGGAGTTAGATGGTGGCATCACTTAACAATGTGGGTAATACTGTCATGGGCATTTTTCCACATATACTATCAAATCTGGAGAACAATTTTCTGGAAAGAAGGGGATATAGCAATTGTCTTTGGTGGTTATAAATTCAGAAAAATAAAAGAGTAGGTCCGGCAGTATGAATTTAAAAAGTGAAGAGGGGATTCCCCTCTTTTTTATTTTAACAACTCTGAGATGTGGATATCCCTTTCACCATAAACATCATACTCTTGAGAAACACACATTTTACATACAGTTCCAGCTTTTGTTATACTCTGAACTGTTTCAATATCTTTTGCTCCATTTTCAATGGCGTCTATTATCTCTTTTAACGAAATTT
>JALSSE010000281.1 GCA_026984415.1 Hydrogenothermaceae bacterium
CTCAAAAAATAAACCTAACACAGGAATAAGAACTCCAAACCTTCCAAAAAATGCGTGAAAAAGGTCTATTTCCAATTTAGTATTCTTCCTCTTCAGCTTTTTTGTATTCAAAGATAATTTCAACAATAAGAAGAACGATAGAAATAACATTTGCAACTGCTGCACCAATTGATAAACCTATTGCCAGCCCAACATGAATGTCTGAAAAATAAAGAAACGTTGCAGGAATGAGATGTAAGTCAGCAACAAGGGCTGTTGCAAGTAGTTCTGCAGAAAATATTTTTTTTGCTCCAAACTTTAAAACAGTTGCAATTAAATTAACACTAATAGCAATTACCAGCTGGTATGGGTCATGACTGAAAATAAAACCAACATTACTGGTAAGAGCCAGAACAATAAAGAAATCAGACCAGACTTTTCCCCAATTTATCATCCTACTTTTTCTCCTTCTGTGGATTTTTCTGTTTCTTCTTCAATTATATGTTCTTCAATAAATTCTTCTGCTCTTTTTAAAGCCTTTGGATGTCCTAAAACTATTAAAGAATCTCCTTTCTTAATTATTGTGTCTCCAGATGGAGCAATTTTCATTTTTCCATCTTCCCTTACAATGGCAACGATTGTAGTTCCTGTTTGCTGTCTCATTCCAATGTCTTTTAGTTTTTTACCGATAAGGTCAGAATGTTCGTCAACTTTTATTTCAATAATATCAATATCAGTTCTTTCACCATAGGCAATAGATTCTAAAAATCCTTTTATTATTGGTGTTGGTGGGTGTAGAACAAAAGATGTAATTCTTCTTCCTATAGCAACAGATGGAACTATTACTTCATTTGCACCTAATAGTTTCATTTTTTCTGCTGCTCCTTCTGTTGTTGCAGTTGCAAAGATATGGAATGTGTCTTTATCTGGTCGGATAAGTCTCGCTGTAACTATGACAGATAAGTCCTGTGTATTTTCTTCAAAGGCTGTAATTAAGCCTTTTGCTTTTTCTATCCCAACACCTAACAAAACTCCTCTTTTGTGTGGTTCTTCAATAACATAATATTCAATACCTGCTTTTCTGATTTCTGGTTCCAACTCTCTGTTTGGTTCAATTACTATAAATTTAATCTTCCTTCTTTTTAAATTTTTTATTACCTCTTTTGTAATTTCGTTAAAATTACAGATTATGTAGTGACCTTTTAAAGTTTCCATTTTTTTATACATCCTCCAGTATCTAAAAATTTCTTGCAGATTACTCTGGGCAAATACATTAACAGCTGTTGCAAGTCCATACATATAAGCAAGTGGGAAAGAAATCATAATAAATATTGTTATAAAGAGGCGGTTTAGCTCTATATTTTCAGTATAACCTTCTGTATATCCGACTGTGGAAAATGTTATTACTGTATGGAAAAGGTAGTTAAGTACGTGCTTCCCATCGCTTTTATTATTTATAATCATAAGACCTAAAACACCGACCATTGTAAAGAAAAGAACTGTCATAAGTGGAAATCTTAACCGTGATAGTATTTCATAAAGCTGTTCTTCGTAAATAGCTCTGAAGTTTATCGGTTTTACTTTCCCGTAATGGGGAATTTTTTTCTTTTTCAATGAATTACCTTAAAAATTTTTAAGTAAATTTTCTAAATTACCTTCATTTTTTCCATATTTCATTATATTTAGCACATACTTTCCTATTATGTCAAACTCAATGTTTACGTTATCTCCTATTTTTCTATACTGTAGATTTGTGTTCTGTATTGTATGGGGAATTATGTTTAAAGAGATATTGTTATTTACAATTTCATTTATAGTCAGGCTTATTCCATCAATTGCTATTGAGCCTTTTTCAATTACATATTTCCGATATTCAGATGGAAATGTTATTTTAAATTCCCAGTGTTCTCCTTTCTGGATAACTGCTGAAATTTTTCCAACTGTGTCAACGTGTCCCTGAACAATATGTCCTCCCATTCTATCTATTGGTCTTAAAGCCCTCTCTAAATTAACAAAACTACCAACTTTTAGGTCTTTTATGTTTGTTCTGTTTATTGTTTCCTGCGAAACATCAAAATCAAAAGAATCGCTTTTTAAATCTGTAATTGTTAAACATATACCATTTATAGCTATACTGTCTCCTAACTTTGAATCTTCTAAAACTTTTTTAGCTTCAACTTCTATTGACAATCCACCTGCTGTTGATTTAACTGATTTTAATTTCCCAACTTCTTCAATAATCCCTGTAAACATTTATTTCTCCGCACTGTTTTTTAACTGATTG
>JALSSE010000282.1 GCA_026984415.1 Hydrogenothermaceae bacterium
ATTTTATGTATTTCATCTATAAAAATAATTTTTCCACCTTTTTTATAAAAGTATTCTAAAAATTCAAAAAGATTTATATCTGTAAAAAAAGGATGGTCGCAGGATATATAAAGGGACTCTTTGACAGGAAGATTAAGGTTTTTAAGTATTTGGAGTATTAAAGTTGTTTTTCCTACACCTCTTGCTCCGTAAATTCCAATTATTTTTGAATTACTATTTTTTATTTTTCTGTATAGAAATCTTTTATATGATGGTAATTTTTGGGAAGTTTTCAAAATAGAAAGCTGTCTTGCTTTTTCTAAAAGATTTTCCATTTAGTTTATCCTGTTAAACTAATTTTGCTAATTTAAGTATAATGCATTAAACTAATTAAATCAATTCTTTTTCTTATAGAAATTAGTGCTTGAAGACTGTATATTTTGATTATGAAAACTGTGGAAGGAAAAATATTAGATTAGAAAAGGTTTAAAATGCCTAAAAGATTTTATATCAACTCAAACGGTAGATTAAAAAGAAAAGAAAACACCATTTATTTTGAAACACAGCAGGAAGAGAAAACAGTTAAAAAAGTCCTTCCAGTAAATGATATAGATGCTATTTATGTATTTGGTGAGCTTGATATAAACACAAAAGCTTTAAACTACCTTTCTCAATACGATATTCCTATACACTTTTACAACTACTATGGATATTACTCAGGAAGTTTTCTGCCGAGAAAGAAAAATGTTTCAGGCAGTTTATTAGTAGAACAGGTCAGACATTATTTAGATGAAAACAAAAGGCAGTATTTAGCAATTTCTTTTATTGAAGGAGCAGTTTTTCACATATTAAGGAACTTAAAGAAAAACAAAATCCCAGAAGAAAAATTTGAAGAAATAGAAAAAGACCTCTATCCAAAGATTTTTGAAACAAATACACCTGCTGAGCTAATGGCATTAGAAGGAAATATTAGAGATAGATACTATCAGCTTTTTAATGAGATTATAAAAAATGGAGACTTTTATATAGAAAAAAGAGAAAAAAGACCACCAGACAACCCTATAAATGCTTTAATAAGCTTTGGAAACAGTATTATGTATAACACAGTCTTAACAGAAATTTACAGAACCCAGCTTGACCCAACAATAAGTTATTTACACTCTCCACAGGAGAAAAGATTTTCCCTTTCCCTTGATTTAGCAGAGATATTTAAGCCTTTTATTGTTGACCCGCTGATATTTTCACTTATCAACACAAAACAAATAACTATTAAAGATTTTGATAAAGACCTGAACTTTGCTTATCTAAATGAAAACGGTAGAAAGAAGTTTTTAAAAGCATATGAAGAGAGATTAAACAAAACTATAAAACACAGAAAACTAAATAGGAAAGTATCATACAGACAGTTAATTAGATTAGAGTGCTATAAATTGATAAAGCACCTTATTGGAGATGAAGATTACAAGCCTTTTAAAGCGTGGTGGTAGGTATGTTTGTAATAATCACTTATGACATATCAGATGATAAAAGACTTAATAAAGTAAGAAAAATTCTAAAAAAGTATCTATACTGGAGCCAACTTTCTACCTTTGAAGGGGAAATATCTGAAGGGAAATTAGCAAAATGTATGGCTGAAGTTGATGAGGTTATAAATGAAGAAGAAGATAGTGTTTATGTTTTTGAAGTGAAAAATCCTAAAAATATAAAGAAAAAAATCTTAGGAATAGAAAAAAGCTATATGGATAATTTTTTATGAAAATTATGTATAATGTAACGTAGGATAAAATAAATTATATGTTTTAATTTACTTTTTACTTATCTGTGGGGGAAGTTTAGAATTGAAAGTATTAACTTTTTCAATCAAAGTTATAACTCCAACCCTTATGGGAGGAGGTTTTAGTCAAAATGATAGTATTAGAACTTCAGAAATTAAAGGATTAATGAGATACTGGTTTAGAGCAGTAGCTGGTTCAGTTATTGGAAATGATATAAAAGCTTTAAAAAAATTAGAAGAAAAAGTCTTTGGTTCTCAAGAAAGAAAAAGCCCGTTTAGGATAGTTATTGGAAAGGAAAGACTAAGTTATTTAAATAAATATAGTCAGGAATTTCAGTTTTCTAAAGATATGAATGGTTTAGTTTATCTTGGAATAGGAAATGTACTATTTAAATGGAACAAAGCAAAACAAAAGTGGAAATTTAATGAAGAAAAAATTAATATTATTGCTCCAAATTCTACTTTTAAAGTTAAATTTTTATTTAAAAATTCTGTAGATGAAAAAATTATAAAACTGGTTGCTTACTCTTTTTATCTTTCTACTGCTTTAGGTGGTTTTGGCTTAAGGGCAAGAAGAGGTTTTGGAAGCTGGCAAATTGTAGACGTTGAGACGGAAGGAATAAACGAAAATTTAGATAATTTAAAAGATTATGGTTTAAAAAACACGAACAACATAATAGACGAAGCCAAATCTACATTAAAATCCTTTCATAAAGTTGATAATAATTTAAACAAGAATATGAAACTGAATTATACAAATTTTATTAATTATGAATTGAAGCAAATTAATCCGAATAAAACAAATTGGAAGGATTTATTGAATGATTTAGGAGCTTATTATAGATATTTTAGAGTTAATCCAATATCTATTGATTTACAAAAAGATAACTTTAAAAGAAAACACACTAAAGATTATGATGAAATTTTAAACAAACGTAAAAAAGTAAAGGAGTTATACAATCCAATATTTGGCTTAAATATAATTTATAAAAAATATATATCTGTACGTCTAAATTCTGAGAGTGAAACCTTAAGAAGAGCTTCTCCATTATTTATCTCTATAAAAGAAATAAATAATAATTTGGTTATTAATTTATTTGTTTCAAAATCTACAAATTTTAAAGATAATAAACATAAAGTAGAGGTTAAAATAAACAGGAATAATTTTCCAGTTAATCTCATAAATGAAAACAATTATCAAACAATTACTGACTTTATGGAAAAATTAAATAATGCAATGGGTAAAGATAATGGGAACTAAAACCTACCTCTTTCAAATGACTATTCCTTCAGTGCAAAAGTTTATTAGCAGTTCCAGAAAAAGCTCTGATTTATGGGCTGGTAGTTTTATGGTCAGTTATCTAATGGAAGAGTTATTAAAATTTGTTGAAGAAAATTATAAAGTAGAATTTATTTATCCTGTCATTGATGATGATAAAGAGGAGAGAGAATTAATTGCAAATATACCAAACATTGCTATTTTTGCTGTCAATAACATAGACGATAATAAAGCCAAGGAAGTAAAAGAAAAACTAAAAGAAAAATTTGAAAAACTATTAAATAGTATCATTAGAAATGAGAAAGTTTTTGAGAAATTTTTTAAAGAAAAAGTTGAAAAAGAGCACATAAAAAAGGCATTTAACATAAAAAATGATGAAAAAGCAGAGGAATTATTAGAAAAAAGGAAAGAAATTGTTGAAAAACACAAAAATGAATATTTAAAACTTGCAGAATATCAAGCAAAAGAAACTTTAAAACTTTTTATTGAACACTTGGAGTTTGAAGAAGATGAATACAAAATTACATCTGAAGATTTAGCTAATCTAATTAGCTATCGGAAAAAATCCCAACTTCCAGATAGAGAATATATTGAAAGTTATAAACTAATAGAACTAATAGAACCTGCAAATTGGGATAAATGGAATAATTGGGAAGATTTTTATGAAAATAATTTAAAACACGAAATTATCAACAATAAAGATAAAAAAGAAAATATAGAGAATCTGGAGTATTTACAAGGCGTATATAGATGCTCATCCTGTGGAGAACATACAATCATAGGAGCAACCTTAAAAGATTGGAAAGGAGATATTACTTGGAAACCCCTATGGGAAACAAATCCAAAACTCTTTAATATGGGTGAAAGGCTTTGTGGCATTTGTTTAGCTAAAAGGTATTTTAGAGATTATATACAAGGAAAATACGAGATAAAAGGTGAAGATTTAGGTTTTCCTTCTACTTCTGAAATTGGAGCAACTTTATTTAAGAAAAAGATTTTAAAAACTTTAAAACAAAAACCTGATTTAGATGATTTGTTAATTAAGTTTTATGAAAACTTAGAAAAAATACCAAACTTTAATTTAAGAAAGGTTAGTGGAAATCTTGTTCCCAAATTAGAGAACGCAATTAATGAAATTTTTCCAATAGACAAAAATCTAAAAGAAGATAAACAATGCAAAACCTATAAATTTTTTCAAATAGACGGTGAATGGTTTTTAGAGGATACTTGGCAAAATCCAAATGATTATGAAACTGTAGGAGCAGACAGCAAAAAAGCTAATCAGATGTTAAGAATTTTAAAAGAAATCCAAAACAATTTAAAAGATAGAGGTATTGAAAAACATTATAAACCTTCCGAATATTACGCAGTTATAATGCTTGATGGAGATAGCATAGGAGAAAAATTAGATAAGATAAAAGAAATAGATAAACATAGAAAATTTTCTAAAACACTTTCAAAGTTAAGTAAAGAATTTGAAAACATTGTGAAAGAAAACTACGGAGCTTTAATTTACAGTGGTGGAGATGATGTTTTAGCTTTACTTCCAGTAGAAAATGCTTTAGATTGTGCTTATAAAATTCAAAATGAGTTTAAGGCAAAATTAGTAAAAGAATTTTCAGATATTGATAAAGAAAGCCCTTTCTCAATGAGTGGAGCAATAATTTACGCTCATCATAAATTACCATTAAGTTATGTATTAGAGGAAGCTCGTAAATGTGAAAGTAATGCTAAAGATGAAGGTAAAAACAGAGTTTGTTTAAAGTATATAAAGAGGTCTTTGAGTAGTGCTGAAGTGGTTTTAAAGTGGGATAAAAGTAAACATATATATAACCTTAAGAAAGATTTAAATATACCAATTTCAATTATTTATGACTTGCAAAAGATAAATAACACATCGGGTATAAACAATTTAAAAGAGGGAATTAAATTAAGAGAATTTTTATTAAAATCCTTATTAAAAAACAAAGTTAAAAAAGAAGAAATAGATAGGTATATGGATTTATTTTATGAAATAGATGATTTTTATGACTTTTTAAATTTATCTAATACATTAAAAGTTTTTATGTTTATTGAGTAAATTAGAGGTATAAAAACTATGGATTACTGTTTATTCACATATTTAGGAAAGACAAGTAGATACGAAGAAAAGCTTTATTATTTTAAGAATAACGAAAAATTAAATGAAAAAAAAGATAAATTTTATATAAAATATCTCACAAAAAAGTTTAAGATATCAAAAATTTACCTTTTTACTACTGAAGAAATAATAAGGAATAAAGAAAATTTAAAAAATTTTTTCGAGCATTTTGGCATAGAAGAAGAAAAATTAAGAAAATACTTAGGCCGTAACGTATTAAATAATTTAAAACATCTGGAAGATCTTTTTAAAAAAGATACAGGTATAGAACTATCTATAAAAGTAAAGCAAGAAACTTTTGGAGAAAAGGATCTAAAAGAACTACTAAATATAATTAAACAAGAAAAGAATTTATTGTTTGATATCACACATTCTTATAGGGATATACCATTACTTTATTTATCTTTATTAAATTTAATAACTTCTGCTGAAGATTTATCAATTAACACTGAATTTTTATATGTACGAGAAATTAATAACGAAGATAAAAAAGCTGAAATAGAAATTCTAAGAAGCTTTAAAGAATTTCAGGAATGGTCTTATGCAATTTACTCAATGAAAAAGTCGTTTAATTTAATTCCTTTAGCTGATTTACTTGAGGGATTAGAAAATGACTTAAGTGATTTGGCCAATAGTTTGAGAGATGTTCATCTTTATTTTAATTTAAATGCTTTGAAACTTTTAGAAAAAGAAGTAAGAGGACTGAAAGATAAGATAGAAAAAAACGCAAATAAATTACCTTTACCATTTAAATTAGTAGAAAAAGATATAAAAGAGTTTTTAAATAGATTTAATAAAAAAGATTTTACAGAATTTCAAAAAGAGATATGGAAATTTTCCTTTGAAAACAAAATGTATGATAAAAGTATTTTAGCCTTAAGAGAATATATAATAAGTGAAGTTACATCTATCTATTATGAAGATATAAAGAATGAGAGAAACAGAAAAAACATAGAAACTCTTCTATCGTGTAAAAATTTTATAGAAAATAATGTAGGTGAAGAGATAAAGGATTTATGGTTTAAATTAAGTAATATAAGAAACCAAATAGCTCATTTAAAAGGTTTTGACAAGATAGAGAAAAAAACTAAAAAATTTGTTCAAGATACTAATATTGAAAAAATAGAAGAACAGATAAACAGTTTAAAAGAAATCCTTAAAGAAAAAATACCCACAGAGGAAAAATTGGAGGAAGAAGTTGAAAAAATAAATAAAGATTGGAATTTGAAATGTAAAGGGAAAGAGGAGAAAATGAAATGATTTTATTATTTAAAGAGATAGATAATTTCACAAAAGGAGACGGTAAACCTTTTAATGCAGGGGAAAATGTATATAGAGAAATAGATTTAAATACAATAAATATTAATTTATACTCAGTTTTAAAGAAAATATACCCTAATATTTTAATTTCAAAAATGTTCTTTTACGATGAGAGGGAAAAAGATTTATTAATTCCTGTTCCTAAAGATTTGGCTTTGTTAAGTAAGAATTTTATAAAACCAGGATTAAAACTAATCAATCAACACAAAAAATACATACTGTTTTTCCAAAAAAAAGGTAAATTAAAAGAGAAAGAAGGATTTATATATCTAAAAGATTTAGAATATTACATATTTGATGAAGATAATTTATATTTAGAAGAAGATAATATAAAAAACCTTGTAAAAACTAATATTAAGACCGGTATAAAATTAAACCGAGAATCTCGTAATGTTGAAATGGGAAATTTATACTTTCAGAAATTTATAAATTTTGAAGAAAATATAAGTTTATTGTGTGAAACCAATAATATTAACTTTACAAAAAGTATATATACCTTGGGAGCTGAAAGTAAAACTTTTAAAGTCAAAGAATTGAATCTAAATATAGAAAATATTTTTAATCAAAATAATATAAATAAAGATGGAATAAAAACAAAAATCAAAAAAAACAAATACTTCAAAATAATTCTCTTAACACCTACAAATTATCCACCAGAAATAGATGGAGCTGAAAGGATAGCCCAGTTGATAGGTAAGCCAATAGCTTTTAGTGGGTGGTTTAATATTTATGATAAAAATAAAAAAATAGATAGTTTTCCATCTAGATTGTTTAAACTTATACCTGCTGGTTCTGTGTTTTACTACAAGTTAGAAGATAAAAGCAAATTAGATGAAATTTTTGAAAAATACTGGCTAAAACCAAGCTTTTTTGTTACAGAGTATCCATATTTTGAAAAAATAGGAGATGGAACAAATCCATTAGGTTTTGGACTTTCTATAATTGGTGTAGCACAGGAAGAAGATAGTTAAGAATAAAGAATAGACATAAAATGGAGGACTAAAATGGAAGAAAAAAAAATAGCCTTTTATCACTGTCATACACCACTGCATATAGGAAGTGGAACAACTTTGGATATCATAGATTTACCGATACAAAGGGAAGCTCATACAGATTTTCCAGTTATGCCTTCAACTGCTATAAAGGGAGTTATAAAAGCTGAGTATTGGAATAAGATTTTAAATAATGATATAGATTTAAAAGGCATAAAAGATGATTTTATTAATCCACCTGAAAATCCTGAAGGTTTTAAAGCATACTTAAGTAAAAAGTGTAAATTTAAAGAAACAGACAAAGAAATTAGGGATAAATTTAACAGATGTTGGCAAGAATTTGATGAAAATAATGAAAATAATTTCGTAGAATGTATTAAAGAATTTTTAGAAGATTTTGAAGATTGCAAAGAAAAAATTGAGGAAGTATTAAAATTAAAGGCAAAAACAGAAAATAAAAAATTTTTTGAAATTTTCGGTTATGGAGATAGAGAAGGAGATATAATCTTTACAGATGGAAAGATTTTACTATTTCCTGTTAAGTCGGTTAAGGGAGTTTTTGCTTGGATTACTTGTCCTTTAGTATTAGAAAGATTTGTGAGAGATACAGAGATAAAGATAGATAATCTAGAAAAAATAAAAAATCTGGATGATAAAGAAGCAACAGCTGGAGAAAATATTAGAATAGACAATTATCTGGTTTTAGAAGAAATAAGTTTTACTGTTAAAAACGAAGAAAAAAATATATTAGAAACAATTCACAATTTACTTCCTGAAAATTTAAAGAAAGAAATAACAAAAGAAAAAATAGCCGTTGTTTCCAATGAAAGATTTAGATACTTTGTAAAAAACCACACAGAAGTAAATACAAGAACAAGAATAGACCAGATTACAGGAACAGTAAAAGAAGGAGCTTTATGGTATGAAGAATTAGTTCCAGCAGAAACTGTTTTCTATAATCTGATACTTTCAAGAACAAATAACAAAGATAATAACAATTTAAACTTAATTTCTAATTTTATAGATGGAGAAATTTTCCAATTTGGTGGAGATGAAACTTTAGGAAGAGGTTTTACAAAGGTTTATGTTAAGGAGGAAAAAAATGTCTAAAACCTTAGAGCAAAAGAGGGCTGAATATTCTTATAAAATGGTTGAAATAATAGCTAATGACGATTCTAATACAATACCAAAAGAAAAATTTAAAACTTTAGTAAAAAAAGCTCCTACTCTGATTCTAACAAATGGTTTTGGTAGTTTTATGGCTTATCTATTTTCAAAAGGTAAAAATGAACATTTAGCTTTGGCTTATATAATTGGTGGATATTTGTTTGAAGAAAATGAATACACAAAAGATATATTTAGCTTATCTGATGAATTATTTAAAAATAACATTGAAAACTTAAAAGAAAATTTAAATAATCTAAAATTTTCCATACAAAATCCTATATTCCAAAATTTAGTCTTTACAGAAACAGATAGATATATACTTGCTACAGAAGAAACTTTAAGGCTCTTAAATTGGTTAAGAAGATTTGTTGAAGCAATGATTGAAGATAAAAAAGAAGAAAATCAAGAGGTTGAAAATGTATAAAACTAAACTAACCTCTCCTATTCCAAACAATACAAAAGAAGCTCTAAAACTCCATAACTGGCAGATTGATAATATTGCTCTTTTGTTAAATAAGTATTTAGATTTTCTGATAATAGAAGAATGTGATAATAATTCAAAAGAGTGCTTTATAAAAGAAAAGGAAAAACTTCAAAACTTAAATGGGCAAGTAAGAATTAAAGGAAAAGAATATATTGAAATAAATTATAGAATAAAAAAAATATTAAAAAACACGGCTGTAAAAGTTATAAATTTTTATCCTTTAATAAAAAAAGGAAATTTAAAAAATAATGATATTTTTGACTATATTTTTGAAAATAGTATATTAAATCCCAAAAGAAATAAGGAATTTAAAGGTCTGGATGAAACATTTACCAAAAACTTTATTAAAAATTTAAAAAACTATAGAAATTTCCTAATAAATGATATAAAAGAAGGTAAAATAAAAAAGCTATTAGATAAAATTATTGAGAGACAAAACCAAATAGCAGATGATACATTTGAGTTAACAACCCAAACCCGTTTAGTCGTAGGGCTTGGAAGTGGTTCAGTTTTAGAAACATCTATAAAATTACACCATATATATGGAGTTCCATACATACCAGCATCCGCAATAAAAGGAGTTTTAAGAGCTTATAGAATTTGGAATTTAGCTAAGGATGATAGGTATAAGTTTTTAGTTGTAGAAAAACTGATTGAAGATTTTGAAGATAAGAAATTTGAGAAACAGAAAGATAATTTAATTAATGAACTTAACAAAAAACTTAAAAAAATAAATGAAGATTTATCTGAAGAAAAATTAAATGAATTAAAGAGCAAACTAGTAGAATATATAAAAAGTATAGATAAAGAACAAATAGAAAAGATAATAAAAATCTTTGGAAATCAGCAACAAAAAGGAAAACTTATATTTTTAGATGCCTATCCTACAAACTTTGAAGGATTTGATATTGATATTATGAACCCACACTTTCCAGAATATTACGAAGGAGATAAACCACCAGCAGATTGGCAAAATCCAAACCCAATAACCTTTCTAACTATCCCAGAAGGAACTACCTTTGAGTTTTTCTTTAAAAACTTTAATGTTTATGACAGAAATTTAGAGTTTGATTTGAAAGAAGCTTTTGAATTTATAGGTATAGGTGGAAAAACAGCCTTAGGTTATGGGATTTTAGAGTAAAAAATATCTAAAAGGAAAAATTAAGTGGTAGGTTTTTAGTTATCTAAACTAATTGATATTCGGTATCATTTAGTTTTGCATTTTTAACAGAAATATATTTTCTGTGTAAATTGGCTTTTGACAAATATTTCAGAGGATATAACAGAAAATATATTTTCCTTACTGGAGATTCACTGCAACTTGCTTTATTTAGAAAAGGATTATAAAATTATTAAAAACCAATCAAAGCATTGGTGCTACTTGGCAACAGAATAAGTTTCATTTCTTATAATTTACGGGG
>JALSSE010000283.1 GCA_026984415.1 Hydrogenothermaceae bacterium
CAGGAAGGTAAAGTGAACATAAAGCAATAAAAGAAATATCAACGGTTATACTTAAGAAAATAGAAAATAAAATATCCTTTATTATCCACTTTCTTATTAGATAAATACTTACCTGCAAAAGTGCATAAAAAGATAAAAACTGTAGTACGCTTTCTACTGGAAAAGATTTTAAAATAAAATAGGTTGCTAAAAATACAGAGATAATTATTCTGATTTTGTACTGGAGATTTATTTCCTTCTCTATTTTTTTACATATGTCCTCATCTTCAAAGCCTGCAAAAAGAACTTTTTTAAAAGCCGAAGGAGAAGCTTTTATAAAAATTTTTTAGCCTCCTGTTTAGCAATTTTATCGCAAAGCTCATTTTCCGTATGTCCAGCGTGTCCTTTTACCCATTTCGGATTGACTTTGTGTTTCTTTATCAATTTGTATATTTCCATCCATAACTCTTTATTTGCCACAGGTTTATTATTGGAAGTTTTCCAGTTTTTTTTAACCCAGTTGTGTATCCATTCAGATATTCCATTTGCCACATATTTTGAATCAAGGTATAACTCAACTTCACAGGGTTCCTTTAGGGCTTTCAGTCCTTCTACAACAGCTGTTAGCTCCATTTCATTATTGGTTGTGTTTTTCTTCCCACCTTTTAATATTTTTTCGTGTTTGTTATATCTTATTATTGCACACCATCCGCCTGCCCCTGGATTTCCCAGTGAAGAACCGTCTGTAAAAATCTGAACTTTTTTCAAATCTTTTCTCCTTTAGTAAATTTCATAAAGAATATACTGGATAGGAATTTCTACTGTCATTTTTTTTCCATTTGGTGGAGGTTTTTTTAACTTTTTAATTTTTTCGAAAATTCTTACTGCTCCTCTTGCTAAAAATGGATGGTCTGCTTCTACAACCTGTATTGACTTTTTATCAATCGTTCCATCTGGAAGGATAGTAAATTTTAGTATTACAGTCCCTTCTATCCCTAATTTTTTTGCTCTGTCCGGGTAAAATTTATTTTTCTCAAATTCTATCTTTATATATTTCAGGTAGTCCATTACCTGTTTATCTTTCTGTGTTTCTTTTTTTTCTATCCTTTTATTTTGAATTTTTGACAAGTCTGGAATTACTAATTTTTTAGGATGTTGATTTTCAACAGGTGGAGATGGTTTTTTTACTACTTCCTCTTTAGGCTTTACTGGTTTTTCAGGCTCTCTTTTTTTTATTTCCTGTTTTGGTTTTTCTAATAAAGGTTTTTCTTTTTTAATTTCAGGGATTTTCTTTGGTTTTTCTATTTTCTTTATAGGTTTTTTGACATTTTCAGGTTTGGCTTTCTTAATTTTTTTAGGAGGTTTCTTTTTTATAGTTTTTTTAGGTTTTGGAATAATTTTTTTAACAGGTTTTCTGATTGTTTTCTTCTTTTTTATAACTTTTTTCTTATGGATTTTTTTCTTAAGAACTTTCCTTTTTCCTTTGTTTTTCTGCTCTTTTGCTACTTTTTCATAAGGTACTAAAGATATTTTTATTGGTTTTTCTTCTTTTTTAGTTTTTTTAGATTTTATATTTGAAAAGTACAGAAATGAAAAAAATCCAATATGTATTAAAAGTGATACGATTATTCCTATAATTAAAAACTTTCTTTCAGAATAAATCCTTTTCAAATTTAGCCTTAAATCAGTCCTGTTTTGTTTCAATCATGTACTGGTCAATTCCAACATCTCTGCAAATATCAATAATTGACACAAAATTTTGAAATTTAGTATTTTTATCTGAACGCAAAATTACAAAACTTTTATCTGTTTTTAGTTTTTTAAGTTCTTCTTTTAACTGGTTAAGGGAAACCTGTTTACCGTTTAAGTAGTAAGTTCCATTTTCTTTTATTGTTATTACTATTTTTCTTTCTAATTTTTTACTTTTTTCACCTGTTTTTGCCTTTGGAAGGGATATTGGTATTTTCCCTTCAACAATGAAAGTAGCTGTAGCCATAAATATAATCAGAACTACAAGGATTATATCCACAAAGGGAGTCATATTTATTTCGGAAATTTCTTTGTCATCCTGGTCTATAAGCTTTTTCAATTTTATTCCTCTAACTGTAAAGGAAGATGCTGTTCTTCTTCGTATATCAGAAGGTCTTTTTTTATTCTTCTTACAAAGTAGTTGTAAGCAATAACTGAAGGAATAGCAACAAATAAACCCATTGCCGTTGCAACAAGTGCCTCAGAAATTCCAGCCATCA
>JALSSE010000284.1 GCA_026984415.1 Hydrogenothermaceae bacterium
GTCCGTGTCTGATTAAAAAAATGTTTTTCATTTTAACTCTAAAGAAACTGGTATTTCGTGGCAATCATTAAATTTTACACAGTGGATACATTCTGTCCATACTTTTTGAGGAAATTCTGATTTATCCGATACTTTAAATCCTAATTTTTCAAAAAATTCTGGAACATAAGTTAAAGCAAAAACTTTTTTTATCCCGAGATTTTTTGCATCTTCAATACAGTAATTAACAAGCTCCTTTCCTATCCCGTGGTGCTGGTACTCTTCTTTTACAGCGAGGGACTTTATTTCTGCTAAATCTTCCCAGAAAACATGTAAAGAAGAAACACCTATAATTTCTCCATCTTTTTCGCAGACAAAAAAATCCCTTATATTCTCAAATATACTGTTCATACTCCTTGGAAGAAGTATTTCCTTTATTGCAAACTCCTGAAGTATTCTAAAAATCTGGTTTGCATCTTTTACATTTGCTTTTCTTATTTCGTAAGTTATTTCAGCTTTTTGCAACAGCTTTTTTCCTTCTTCTCTTTTTGATATGTTTTTCAAAATCTTTTATAGCTACTGGTAATACTTCATCAATGTGTTCAACAAAAATAAGTTCAATGGAGCGTCTAACAAAAGAAGGTAAATCTTCCAATACTTCATCTTTATTCCCAGCAGGAAGAATTACTGTTTTTATTCCTGCCCTTTTAGCAGCTAAAATCTTTTCTTTCAGTCCACCGACAGGTAAAACCTTCCCTCTAAGTGTTATTTCCCCAGTCATTGCAACATCAGCTCTAACAGGTAGTTCTGTGAAAAGGGAAACGAGTGCTGTTGTAATTGCTATACCTGCAGAAGGTCCATCTTTTGGTATTGCCCCAGCAGGAACGTGGACATGTATATCGTATTTTGTAAACTGTTCAATATTTATTTTGTAATCTTCAGCTTTTGATTTTACGTAAGATAAACCTGCCATTGCAGATTCTTTCATCACATCTCCTAAAGAGCCTGTTAGTATTAACTGTCCTTTACCTGGCATTTTTGTTGCTTCTATTTTAAGAATCTCTCCACCAACTTCTGTCCATGCAAGTCCTGTAACAACCCCAATTTCATCGTGTAGTTCCCTCTCTGGTGTGTAAATAGGAGCTCCAAGGAATTTCTTTATCATAGATTTTGTAATTCTGTACTTTTTCTTTTTTCCTGTAAGTGCTATCTCTTTAGCAATTTTCCTTAAAACAGCTCCAATCTGTCTTTCTAAATTCCTGACACCAGCTTCCCTTGTGTATCCTCTTATTAAAAACTGGAGTGCTGAATCTGTAAACTCAACATCTTTTGGCTTTAATCCGTTTTCTTTTAACTGTCTTTTTATCAGATAATTTTTTGCGATATAAAGTTTTTCTTCTTCAGAATAACCAGGAATTCTTATTATCTCCATTCTATCTAAAAGTGGTCTTGGAATTGTGTCAATTCTATTTGCTGTACATATAAATAAAACCTCTGAAAGGTCAAACGGTACTCCTAAATAATGGTCAACGAAATCTTTGTTTTGTTCAGGGTCTAAAACTTCTAACAGGGCAGATGCAGGGTCTCCTCTAAAGTCAGCTCCTATTTTATCTACCTCATCAAGCATTATTACTGGGTTTTTTGTTCCAGCCTGTTTGATTGCCTGTATAATTCTACCAGGCATAGCTCCAACATAAGTTCTTCTATGTCCTCTTATTTCAGCCTCATCTCTTACACCACCTAAAGACTGTCTTACGAACTTTCTTCCTAATGCTTTTGCTATAGACTTACCTAAAGAGGTTTTTCCTACCCCCGGTGGTCCTACAAAACATATTATTGGACCTTTCATTGCTTTTTCTCTTTTTAATTTTTGAACTGCAAGGTACTCTAAAATTCTTTCTTTAACTTTTTCTAAATCGTAATGGTCTTCATCTAATATTTTTTTGGCTCTTTTTAAATCTAATTTATCTTTTGTTCTTTTACTCCACGGAAGTTCAACTAACCAGTCTAAATAAGTTCTAATTACTCCTGCTTCTGCTGAATCAGGGTGCATTTTCTCAAGTCTTTGCAGCTGTTTTTCTGCCTCTTTTTTAACATCTTCAGGCATTCCAGCTTCTTCAATCTTTTTTCTGTAGGTTTCTATTTCTTCTTTTCTTTCATCAGCTTCCCCTAACTCTTCCTGTATAGCCTTTATCTGCTGTCTGAGGAAATATTCCCTCTGGTCTTTTTCCATAGATTCTCTTGCAGAA
>JALSSE010000285.1 GCA_026984415.1 Hydrogenothermaceae bacterium
CTGCTTTATTTCAAAAACTTTAACGAGGGTTAGGCTGTCTAAAAAATGTTTTTTAATGATTTCATCTTTTTTTCTAACAGAGGTCAGGTTATAAACCCTGTTCCATTTTATAAGTGTGTTTAAATAAATTTCAAACTGTTTTAATTGGTTGTCTGATAAGTTGAGATTATTTTCCTCTGCTAATTTTTTTAAAAGCTGGATTTCCATTATTTTAAAACTTTTTTGGTTTTTATGTAAAAAATGTATAAATCTAATTCTGCCTGTGTTAATCTAAAATCTTCAGATATTTTTTCAAGGGCTTCTTCGCATTCTAAATAAACTTTTTTTGTTATGGTTTTTCTCGGCTTTACAAGTCCATTTTCAAATAAAAATCTGGATATATGCCTGTCAATAATTGCAACGTCATCAAAACCGATGTTCCTTAAAAAATGACTTGATTCTTTGTACCCGTATCCTTTAACTTCTTTTACAAGAATTTCTCTTGCCTTTTTGCCATCTTCATATTTTGCCAATTCAAGTAAAAGCGGTTCTTTTTCTCTAAGAGCTACTATTCTTTCAGCCCTCTGCATTGCAAATCTATGCCCTTTTGAAGCAATTATTTCGTAGAGTTTTTGTAATGTATAATTCTTAAACCCTTCAATTCCAACTTCTTTCTGAATTTTGATACCAAGGGCTGCTGAAGAATTGGCTGTCAGAATACAAAAGGAAGCTTCTGAAAAAATATCAGCCTGATAAGGTTCTATATCTAAAAAAGGTCTAAAATCAAATGTTGTTAAATTTTTTAGTTTTAAATTTTTAAATTCTTGAATTCTCTGGTTTACATATAAACCAACTTCCTGAATGGCTTTTTGTATCTGCTCTTTTGGGGGAATCAACTATTTTTTATCTCTCCTAAAAGATTTGAACCATTTAAAAATATTCCCTCTCCATCTACAAATACATTATGGACAATCTCTTTTGTTATAACTATTTCTTTATTGTTGTACTTTATAACTAAATCTTTAGAATTTCCGATAGTTTCAAATACTATCTTTTTATCAAATGGTATTAACCTTTTTTCACCTTTGTGTAAAGTTAATACACGGCTTCTTCCATCAATTATAGCCGTTATCCATACAGTTGCATTTGCCTTTAAGAGCACTGTTTTTCCTAAAATGCTATCTTGCTTTCTTATTTTTTTATTTGTTTTTTGTTCAACTTCTTTATTTGTTTCATCTGTTATTTTTGATTTCATTACTATGTTAAATGGGTCTTCTGAATTTCTTTCTTTAAATGACATAGAAAGTAAAATTAAAGAAAATAAAACTGTGAAACTTACAGCTGTATTAACAATTTTTGTGCTAAATATTTTAGAATTTTGGCTTGATTTGTTGTTTGTTTCAGCCTGTTCTAATTTTTTAATTTTTTCTGAAAGGGTTTCTTCTTTTTTTTCAAATTCTTCAATATTAATGTCAAGCTCTTTACATAGCTGTTTAAAGAATATTTTTGCGTATGCATTTTTTTCTAAAAAGTCAGGTTCATTTTCAATCCTTTTGATAATGTCTTTTGGAATTCTGGTTTTCATAAACAGGTAGTCTATAGATTTGCCTTTTGAAATTCTTGTTTCTTTTAAAAGTTTCCCCAGATTTTCAGTGTTTCCCACGTTTTTCACCTTATTTTTTGAGTTGGTATATTCAGTATACATCGTTTTTATTGTTTTTATCAACTTTTTTTCTCCAAAAAATTCACAAATTATAAACACTTACCAGATTTCAGCAAAATCACTATTGACAAAGGTTGTAATTATATTTAATGTAAAATATATTAATCATATTAAATATAAAATTATTGGGAGGCTTTGCCGAATGTCTTACTTTAAAAAACTTATTCAATTTAGAAATTACCCTTTTCTTCTTTTCGTATTATTTCTTCTTTTACTTAATTCAGAATCAAAAGCTGATAAAGAAACCCTTTATGTATCTCCACAAGAAATAAATTTTGGAACTGTCACAGTAGGAATTGAGAAAAAAACAAAGATTTTAATAACAAATATGAAAAATGAACCTGTTGAAATACAGGAAATAAGAGTTTCAAATGCAAATAATTTCTGGATAGATGATAATAAAGGAGACAATCCTTGTGGGAACAATAAAATACTTTCTTTTAAAGAAAAGTGTAGTATAGAGGTTTACTTTCTACCTTTTGAAGATAAAAAATACAAATCAGAACTGAAAATATACACATCCGAT
>JALSSE010000286.1 GCA_026984415.1 Hydrogenothermaceae bacterium
ACTTCTTCTAACTGGTCAGAAGGAACTAAAGGTTTTTGTCCTCTGTAATTGCCTTCTGTAAGGGCTTTTGCTGTTCCTTCAGGAGTTTTATAATATTTTGACTGGTATCTATTTAAAATACTTCCTTCGCTATCTTTTATAGCAATATCTACAGAATTTGCTGTGTTGTTTTCTAATACAACTGCCTTATAAGGTTTCCCTTGAATTTTAGCATTTATATTAAAAGTTTCAGCGTGATAGTGTTCAGCAACATTACCATGTAAAGCTGGGTTATCTTTTATGGTGGAAAATTTGTTTTTTAATCTTTCGTTCACTTCGTTTATATATGAATCAAGATTTTCTATCTTATTAACCTGAGTTGTTGTAGCTCCATAATCAAAACCATTTTTTAATGTGGGATTTCCCTCTTTCTTCTTATTTTCACTTTTTTCTTCAAATTTTTTTATTTCTTTTTTTATCCACGTATCTACATCTTTTGGTTTCTCTTTTACAAAGTCTCTGAATATCTCTTCCATTATTTCAACAGTTTTCTGGAAGTTCTCTTCATTCTCAAAGATTATCTCTTTTGCAAGTTCTTCAGATTTTTCTTCTAAATCTTTTTTGGATAATTCTTCTATTACAGATGTCCTTTCCTCTAATCCTGCCCATACAGGAATTAAATAATTAAAAAATTGTTTTTTTACCCATTGTGGATTTTTTGATGAATCTAATCCCTCTTTTAATAAACTTTTTAAATAATTTTTCAATTTGTGTTCTTCTAAAAATCCCTCTTTATACATCCAGAAAATGTAAAGTGTATCACCTAAAAGAGATGTGAGTGCTCCTATATCTTCTAAATCAAATTTCTTTTCTTTTTTAGATATTAAATCTTTGTAGAGAATTAAGCCTAATAAAACTTTTTCTCCTTTTGAAGGTATTCTTACTCCATTGCCTTCGTATATATCTGCTATTTTCTTCAGTATTTGAACATCTTTATCAGAAACGAAAGCTTTTGATAAATTTGGTGGTTCTGTTGAATAGCTTTCTAAAGTTCTTATTAAAGCTTTTCTTTCCTCTTCTGTAATATCCTTGAGAATTTCATTAGAAATTCTATCTATATTTTTATCATAGTTAAGAATTAAAGTGTCTGAATACTTATCAAAGTTTTCTATTAAATCTTTTAAAAACTCTTTTAGAGCCGTTTTTTCTATAGAAATAGAATAGGTTCTACTCATGGGCATCCTGTTGTTTTCCTCCTCAATTTTTTATTTTGTGAACTAATTTTATAATAAAAAGAAAATAAAAATCAAAAGGGACACCTAAATGAAACCTAATAACCTGAAAGACTTAGAAACACGGTTAAACAAACTGTTTGAAAATGAAAGAGAAAATCTTGATGAAATAATAAATAAACTGCCTGAATATATAGATTATGCTCTCAAAGAAGTTGAAGACCTTAAAATAAGAAAAGTGAGTTTTATAAAGGCATGGGAGTTTATAGAAAAAATAGATGGTTTCCTTAGCAAAAATCCAGATATAGAAAAGATTATTCAGGACGAATTGGGAGAATCAAAATGGATTAACCTTAAGTATAGAAAGGCAGTTTTACTTTTTGAGCATAAGAAAAAATACAGAGAAGCAGAGAGACTGTTTGAAGAACTGGTAAAACAACCAGAAATAAAAAATAGAGCCTATTACTATCTTGGACTTATACATATAAACAGAGGAGAAATTAGCAAAGCAGAAGATATATTCAACTATCTGAAAAGCCAGGCAGAAAAAGGAAATCTCTCAGAAGCAGAACTTCAGATGCTTGAGAATTTATATCAGCTATTAGAAAAGGAAAAGCAGAAAAAGACAGTATATCTGATAACTAATGAAAACAGTGGGACTCCAGAGCTGAAAAGTAAGCAGGAGATTGATTACGAAAGTCTGATAGAAAATTACGACCTGTTCGTAGACTATGAAAAAGAAAGAATATTTATAAAAGGCAAACCTGTTGCTGTCAAGAAAAAGAATGCATTTGAAATTTTGCTGTGTATGGCTTTAAGGGATTGTAAAAGGAAAAATCTGGCAGATAAAGAGATAAATAAAGAGATTGATAAAATAGGCTACTATATTAGCCCTGAAGAAGAAAACTCAATTAAAAACAGAGTTTACAAAAGAATCCAGAGACTAACAAAATTACTAAAAGAACACGGCATTCAAATCAGCGATTTTAAAATAAACAGCAGTTTCTGTGTATACA
>JALSSE010000287.1 GCA_026984415.1 Hydrogenothermaceae bacterium
ATCCTCCTTCTGATTTTGTTATAAAATGTTTTATATATTTAAATTTAAATTTAAATCAACAAAAATCCAAAAGGAGAAGTGGATGATTAAATATATAGAGGCTTTAAAAACTGTTTTAGATAATGTCAAACAGATTGGTTTAGAAAAAAAGGCTCTTACTGAGGTTTTAGGAAGGGTTCTTGCAGAAGATATCATTGCAGATAGGGATAATCCTCCTGCAGATAACAGTGGTATGGATGGGTTTGCTGTTAAGTACGAAGATATAAAAGGAGCAACAGAAGAAAATCCAGTTGTTTTAGAGCTGGTTGGGGAAGCAAAAGCTGGTGGAGAACCACCTAAAATAGAAAAAGGACAGGCAGCAGCTATATACACAGGTGGGCTTATACCAGAAGGGGCTGACACAGTTATTCAAAAAGAGTTAACGAAAGTAGAAGATAATAGAGTTTTTATTTTTCAAGAACTTCCAAAAGGTGCAAATATCAGACCTAAAGGTGGGGACTATAAAAAAGGAGAAATTTTAATAAAATCAGGTAAAACAATTAGACCTTCCGAAATTGGTATAATGGCTTCTGTAAACAAGGCAACTGTTTATGTAAATCAAAAACCAAGGATTGGTATTATTACAACTGGAGATGAAATTTTAGATATTGGAGAACCAATAACATCAGATTCTCAGATAAGAACATCAAATACTTATGCCTTATATGCCCAGATTTTAGAAACTGGAGCTGAACCTATAATAATTGGTTTTGCAAAAGATGACCCTGAAGATATGAAAAGGAAGCTTTCTTATGCAAAGTCCTGTGATGTTTTACTCACAACAGGTGGTGTTTCTGTTGGTGAATACGACCTTGTTAAAGATTTTGTTTGTGAAGAATTAGGAGTTGAAATTCTTTTCTGGAAAGTAGCACAGAAACCGGGAAAACCTGTTGCTTTTGGTGTATGGGGTAAAGAAAAGGAAAAACTGTTTTTTGGAATTCCAGGTAACCCTGTTGCGTGTATGTTTGTTTTTGAAACACTTGTAAAACCTGCAATAAAGAAAATGATGGGATATTCAGAAGTTTACAATCCTGTAATTAAAGCTAAACTCAAAACTGGATACAAAAGAAAAAAAGGTGATAGACAGGAATTTATAAGGGTTTTTGTAGAAAAAACTGATGAATGTTTTGTTGCAGAGGTGAAAGGAAAACAGGGTTCAAATATACTTACAGGAATGGTTAAAGCTAATGGATTTGGTATTGTAGATATTGGGATTACAGAAATTAAAGAAAATGAAGAAATATCAGTTATTCTTTTTGATACAAATTTTCTTAAGTTAAAGGAAGAAGACATTTTTAATAAAATTTAAAGAAAACCCCTGTTTTTACAGGGGAAATTTTTAGCTTATTATAGATTTATGGGCTTTTTCCCATACTTTAACAGCTTCTTTACAATCTTCTACTGTTGGAACAAGGGCAATTCTAAAATAGTTAGATTTACACTTGTTTTCCTTAATTTCCAATCCAGAACAAAAATTTTCCCCAATTGAAACAATTATTCCATGTTTTAGTAAATTTGCTACATATTCTTTTGTTGATAATTTATCAGGAGTTTTTATCCATATGTAAAAAGTTGCCTCTGGATAAAGATATTCCAGTCCTATTTTGTTAAAAAATTCAATAAATATTTTTCTTTTTTCGTTAAATATTTTTCTCCTTTCTTCTACGTGATTTTCATCTGACCATGCAACCTTTGCAGCTTCCTGAATAAAATCAGGGCTTGCAACCCCGAAAGATGCTCTGTACTTTCTATATTCTGTAATTATTTTTTCATCTCCAGCAACAAAACCTGACCTGTATCCAGTCATACCACTTCTTTTTGATAATGAATGGAATACTACTACCCCTTCTTTTCCTACCTGTAATGCAGAAGGTGGAGGCTCATCAAAATAAATTTCTGTATAACATTCATCAGAACACAGGATAATATTGTGTTCTTTACATATTCCGTAAACTTCCTCAAAATAAGACTTTGTAGCAATTGCTCCTGTAGGATTATGGGGATAATTAATCCAGACTATTTTTGTTTCTTCTAAAATAGATTTTTCTAATTTATCAAGCCTTAAAAGGAAATTGTCTTCTTCCTTTAGCTGAACAGGGAAAGGAATTCCATTTGCAAATAATGTTCCCCTTTCATAAACAGGGTAAGCAGGTGTTCCAAATATAACTTTTTTCTT
>JALSSE010000288.1 GCA_026984415.1 Hydrogenothermaceae bacterium
TGACAGATATGATAAAGGGATGTAACTCCTGCCATGCAGTTTTTAGAGGTTGGTAATTGTAAATACTTGAAAATAGTTTGATTCAATCAATATTGTTTAGAACAAATCAAGATTGGGTCAGAGGTAAAGATGGAAATAAAATTCAACACAATTGAAGAAGCATTAAAAGATATTCAAGAAGGAAAGATGGTCATCGTAGTTGACGACCCTGACAGGGAAAATGAAGGTGACCTTGTGATGGCAGCAGAAAAGGTAAACTCTGAAGCCATTAATTTTATGGCTAAAGAAGGTAGAGGATTAATATGTCTTACCCTTCTGCCAGACAGGTTGAAAGAGCTTGATATTCCTTTAATGACTTCTGAAAATACAGACCCTAAAGGAACAGCATTTTGTTTATCAATAGATGCACATCCACGGTTTGGAACAACAACTGGAATTTCGGCTTACGACAGGGCAATTACTATAAAACTTGCAGTCAGTCCAGATGCAGAACCTCAAGATTTTGTCAGACCGGGACATGTATTTCCATTAATGTCAAAATCTGGTGGAGTCCTTGAAAGGACAGGACATACAGAAGCTTCTGTTGATTTGGCGAGGCTTGCAGGACTTTATCCAGCTGGCGTGATATGTGAAATAATGAAAGAAGATGGGACAATGGCAAGGCTGCCAGATTTAGTTAAATTTGCAAAAAAATATAACCTAAAGATTATAACAATTGCAGATTTGGTACAGTACAGAATAAAAAAGGAAAAATTAGTTAGAAAAGAAGCAGAAGCCCACTTACCTACAAAGTATGGAACATTTAAAATATACGGATACAGAAATACTTTAGATAATTCTGAGCATGTTGCTCTTGTAATGGGTGAAATAAAAGAAGATGAACCGGTACTTGTTAGGGTTCATTCAGAATGTTTAACTGGAGATATTTTTGGTTCCTTAAGATGTGATTGCCAGTCCCAGCTTCATACAGCTTTAAAAATGATAGCTGATGAAGGAAAAGGTGTTTTAGTTTATATGAGGGGACACGAAGGAAGGGGAATTGGAATAATTAATAAAATAAAAGCGTATGCACTTCAAGAAAAAGGGTACGATACAGTAGAAGCTAATCATAAATTAGGTTTTAGAACAGATTTAAGGGATTTTGGAACTGGAGCCCAGATTTTACTTGATTTAGGAGTCAGAAAGATGAAGCTAATTACAAATAACCCGAGAAAAATAGTGGCTCTTGAAGGTTTTGGGCTTGAAGTGGTAGATAGAGTTCCAATTGTTATAAATCCAAATCCCCATAACAGACAATACCTTGAAGCAAAAAAAGAAAAATGCGGACATTTATTAGAAGAACTTCAAGGTGAAAAATGTCCTTTAGAGTTTGACGAAGAAATTTAAATCAGTTTAATCAAATGGTCGGAGCGACAGGACTTGAACCTGCGACCTCTGGCCCCCCATGCCAGTGCTCTACCACCTGAGCTACGCTCCGACAGGTTTAGGCTTCCTGTAGAGCTTTTTTTAGATGTTTTCCAGGCTTAAAAGATATTCCATATCTTTCAGGAATCAATTTTTCTTCTTTTGTTTTTGGATTTCTTCCAATTTTTGCAGCTCTTTTCTTAACTAAAAACGTTCCAAATCCTGAAATCTGAACCTTTGCGTTATCTTTACCTTCTTCCAATTCTTCAATGATTTTTTCAAAGATTTTGTTAACGACTTTTGAGATATCTCTTTTTGTCATGTTTACTTTTTTGTGTCTTATAATCCAGTTAACCATATCTGCTTTTGTCATGATACCTGCTCCTTATAATTATGTTATTAGAATAATATTATAACTCATCTAAATAAGAATTTTTATAATTTACGTAGTTTTTGTATGATTTTTCTAACCATTTAAGCTCATCTTCAGTTAACTTCCTTTTGAACTTTGCAGGTGAACCAGTCCATAGACTTTGGGGTTCAATTATTTTTTTAGGTGTAACAAGTGCCCCAGCCCCCACTATTGATTCTTTTCCTACTACTACACCATCCATAACAGTTGAAGACATTCCTATAAGACACCTATCTTCAATCGTACAGGCGTGCAGCATTACTTTATGTCCAACTGTAACTTCATTTCCTATAATTGTTGGGTATTGTTTATGGTCTACATGGATTATTGTTCCATCCTGTATATTTGTTCTTTTTCCAATTCTTATGTAGTTTACATCTCCTCTAATAACGACGTT
>JALSSE010000289.1 GCA_026984415.1 Hydrogenothermaceae bacterium
AAAAAAGTATAAGTTAAAAATAATTACACGGAATGTAAAACATTATCCAGAAAAAGATTTACTATCTGAATTTTCTAAAAATATTTTAAAAATTGCAAAATAGATATGAAGCCTTCTAACATTCTCTCACATCCAGATAAGCTTTTAGAAACACATGTGTCGCAGGTTTACCAGATTGCTGTAAAGTTTTTTGAAAAAGAGGAGATTAATGACAGAGTTTTAAAAGATTTGCTGTCAATAATAGTTTTTTCCCACGATATAGGAAAATCCACCTACTTTTTTCAGGAATACATAAGAGGAAACAGACAGCTAAAAAACAAACCAGAAACAAAACATTCTCTCCTTGGAGCAGTCATTGGTTTTTATATTATGGATAGATACCTGAAAAGCAAAAATTTGCAGAACCCTTTTTTATTATCCCTTGCGTTTATACTACCTAAAAGACATCACTCAGACCTGAAAAGTTTCTACGAAGACATTACTCTATCAGACGAAGAAAAACAGATTTTGCAGAACCAAATAAAAAGTATAGACAAAGAAAAATTTAAAACATTTTTTGAAAATTTAGATATAGAAAACAAGGAAATCCTGCAATTTGACTTTGAAGATATAAATATTGAAAGTATCCAGAAATCTTTAAAAAAACTGAGAAGAACTTTTAGAAAAATATCTCAAGAAAAAAATCTATATTACTACATAACTACAGTTTTGCTGTTTTCCTATCTACTTGATGGAGACAAATCGGATGTTGTTTTAGATAAAAATGCAGAAATTTTATTTAAAGAAGTAAGTTTTCCACCAAACCTTGTTCAGAATTTTATAAAAAATCAAAATTTTAAGCAAAATGAGATAAATCTTCTCAGAAGCAAGGCTTTAAACGAAGTTTTAGAAAAACAGATTAACCTTGATAACAAAATCTATTCTCTAACCTTGCCAACAGGAATGGGAAAAACTCTTATCTCTTTTGCTTTTGCCTTGAAGCTGTCAGAAAAATTAAGACAGGAAAGGGGGATTAATCCAAAAATTATTTATTCCTTGCCATTTCTATCTATAATTGAGCAAAATTTTTCAGTTTTTGAAAAAGTTTTAAAAGAAAATGGTATCAACCCTGACAGCAAAATAATCTTGAAACATCATTATTTATCAGATTTTAGATATAAATATGAAGAAAACGAGTTTGATTACGACAGTTCAAGAATTTTAGTAGAAGGATGGAACAGCAAAATCATAACAACCACATTTATACAGTTTTTCCATACACTTATTGGCTACAAGAATAAATCCTTGAGGAAATTTCACAGATTTACAAACAGTATAGTCATTTTAGATGAAATCCAGTCAATACCTTTTAAATACTGGCTTGTAATAAAAGAAGTTATCTCATATATGGCAAAAGAGTATAACTTTTATGTAATATTCTCAACAGCAACCCAGCCTCTTATCTTTGAGGAAAAAGAAACTGTTCCCCTCACAAAACACAAAAAATATTTTGAAAAATTTAACAGATACAGGATAAAGTTTGACAAAAAAGAAAAAACTTTAGATGATTTTTTAAAGGAAATTAATCTAAACTCTCAAAAAAGTTATCTTTTCATAGCAAACACAGTAAATCAGGCAAAAGAGATTTATGAATTTTTCAAAGACAAAAAGCCTGTTTTTTTAACAACGCATATAGTTCCAGCTCACAGATTAGAAAGGATAAAACAGCTAAAAGAAAAAAATAACAAAGTGGCAGTAACAACACAGCTTGTGGAAGCAGGAGTAGACATAGATTTTGATGTTGTTTATAGGGATTTTGCACCATTAGACAGTATTATACAAAGTGCTGGTAGATGTAATAGAGAAGAAAAGAGAAAACAGGGAGAAGTTTTTGTTGTAAAGCTATTAGACAAAAATAACAGACTTTACAGCTCTTACATTTACGACTCAACACTTTTACAAACTACGGAGGAAATTTTTGAAAAAGATTCTTACGAAGAAAAGGAAGTTTTAAAACTGATAAATGAATACTTTAAAAAACTTTTAGAGAAAAAATCTATGGCAGAAAGCCACAAACTCCTTGAGTATTTATATTCCTTGAAATTCTCTGGAGAAAGAGAACCAAAACAGATTTTGTCTATAGCTGACTTTAAACTAATAGAGGAAGAAGTTTATAAAACGGATGTTTTTGTCCAGATAGATAAAGAAGCGATTGAAGTGTGGGAA
>JALSSE010000290.1 GCA_026984415.1 Hydrogenothermaceae bacterium
TACCGATTTTCCTTCCTGAATGGCTTTATTAACACTTTCCATACATCTTGAAACATACCTATTGATTATTTCCATTATAATTTCATCCATTGATGGAAAGTGTTTAAAAATAGCAGCGTCAGTTATTCCAAGTTTAGAAGCTATGTTTTTTGCAGTAAACTTTCTGAGTCCTTCTTTAACAATAATCTCAGCACCAACTTCAATAATCTTTTCTTTTGTTGAAGATTCTCTCATTCTTTCCTCCAATTAATTATTAAACATTATCATATTACAGAATTCATTTAGAGAAACGGCAGCTCCTGCAGCATGTTTATGTCCACCACCACCTAAAATCTGGGCTAATTCAAGGGCTGTTGGTTTATTTCCTTCTGTGCTTCTAAAACTGAATTTTACTGTGTACCCACTTATAGAAAAAAGTGCTACTGCCTGTTTTAAATTAGTAGATAGTATATTACCAATTTCAGACTGGAATAAACCTGTGTTATAACCTTTTACTGTATATTCTCCGATTTTTATTTCTATTTCTTTTACTTTCTCAATAAAGTTGTTTATTAGATAATCTGTAAATTGGGAAATAATTTTTCCATTTTCAATTAACTTACTGATATCATCCCTTAAAATAAGTTCCTTAATTTCTTCAGGTTTGTCTGTAAGTATAGTTAGATAAGAATTAACGTATTTTGTTTTTTCTCCGTACTTCCACGTCCATATATCCTTGTCTTCAACAAGTTTTATTATCTCTGGTATTTTTTCCTTTCCATAAAAGTAAATCCATGTAAGAGAAGCCCCCGAACGGTGGTTATCAAAAATAAACTCAAAATTTGGATACTTTTTAGCTAATTCTTCTAATCTTTCCTTTACTCCAATATGATGGTCAATATTTATTACTTTTTTTGCTTTTTTTAAAATTTTTTCTGTATCTCCTTCCCTTAAGGAAAAATCCACAATGTAAACAGTTGTATTTTTATCTATTTCATTTAACAAATTCTCAATATCCTCTTCTTTATAATTGTGGTCTAAAGGAAAAAGTTTACAATCAGGAAACTTTGTAAGTAAAACAGCTGCAGCAGTTGTCCCGTCAGTGCAGTTTTTATGGTAAATACACAAAATTTTATCTTCCAATCTATATCCCCTTAAATATGGAAAACTTTTACTAACTATGTATTAATATTTTACTACAAAATGTATTTTTTCTAATATTTCAAGGTATTATTAATAATAAATTTACAGTTTTTTAAAATTTTTTAAACTGTGTAAAACATCATTGTTTCTAAAATTTTAAATTATATATTTTTCACAAAATAATCAGGAGGTATTTATGGAAGAAAAAGAGTGTAGAGAAGAAGGAAAACTATTTCAGGAATTGGTAGATATCGTATCAAGGTTAAGAAAAGAATGTCCGTGGGACAGGGAACAAACAAATCAGAGTATTAAAAACAATCTTATAGAAGAAGCTTATGAGCTTCTTGAAGCAATAGAAGAAGATAATGATGAAGCAATGGTTGAAGAGTTGGGAGATGTACTTTTACAGGTTGTTTTTCATTCTCAAATAAAGAAAGACCAGGGTAAGTTCGATATAAAAGATGTTTTAGAACATTTGATTAATAAGCTTATAAGAAGACACCCCCATGTTTTTGGAGATTCGGCTGCAAAAAGTTCTGAAGAAGTTTTAAAACAGTGGCATAAAATAAAACAGGAAGAAAAAGGAAGAAAGTCTATTTTAGAAGGAATACCAAAAAGAATGCCAGCTCTTTTAAGGGCTGTAAAGGTTCAGGATAGGGCAAAGAAGGTTGGTTTTGATTGGAATAATATAGAACAGGTGATTGAAAAATTAGAAGAGGAAATACAGGAGTTTAAAGAAGCAAAAACAGAAGAAGAAAAAAAACATGAAATTGGAGATATTTTAATAGCAGCTACAAATTTAGGAAGATTTACTGGCATAGACCCTGAAGAAGCTTTACACGAAGCAATAGACAGAATGATAAGAAGGTTTAATTACATTGAAGAAAAAGCAAGGGAAACAAATCAAAATCTGGAGGAGATGAGTCTTGAGAGTATGGACAAGTACTGGGAAGAGGCAAAAAATAAGGGATTATAGACTTCATAAAGATTTCATATTAGATGAAGGAAGTAAAATTTACAAGGAAATAAATTACTGTATAAAAAACAATATAGACTTTATAGCGAATTTAGGTCATT
>JALSSE010000291.1 GCA_026984415.1 Hydrogenothermaceae bacterium
CAAAGAATTTTTCAATAGAAAAATAAAATATGTAAACCTAAATAACTATCAGAATATTGAAGAAAAATCTGTACTTTTAATAGGAGACAACGCAATAAAATTTAAGGATAAGTTTAAATATATTTACGATTTATCAACAATCTGGTTTGAAAATACAGGACTGCCTTTTGTTTTTGCCTTATGGGGAGTTAATAAAAACTTTTATAAAGAAAACCCTGATGATGTAATAAATCTATACAAACTATTATTAGATAAAAAAGAAAACTTTTTTAAAAATATTGACGAAAAAATAAAAAAGATAAATTTAGAAATAAACACAGAATTTGCTGTTAAGTATTTAAAAAATCTTGATTATTCTCTTGAAAGTGAACATATTGAAAGTCTTAAATATTTCTCCAAATTACTATATAAACATAATTTAATAGATAAAATCCCAGAATTTAACTTCATTGGAGTAAAAAATGAAGTTAATAACAAATGATGGCACAGAAACTTTTTTTAATGAAGAATATAAAGAAGCTTACCACTCAACAAAAGCTGGAGCATATGTAGAAAGCTTACACAAATTTGTAAATCCCTGCAAAATCAGAGAACTTTCAAAATCACAGAAAACAATAAATATTTTAGATGTTGGCTTTGGGCTTGGATATAATGTTGCAGTTGCTTTAGAACAGGCAGTTTTAGAAAACCCAGATATTAAACTTAATGTAATTTCAATTGAAAAAGATATAAATGTTTTTGAAAGGATAAAACAGCTCAACATTCCTGACAACCTTGTTAATCATTACAGAATTTTAAATTCAGGAACTTTCCGTGAGGAAATGATTGACAATCACAGACTTAATGTTTATTGCGTAGAAGATAAAAATCTCAGTCTTAAAGTTATTTTAGATGAGGGAAGAAAAGTAATAAAATTACTTAAAAATTCTAAAATGAAATTTGATGCTATTTTTTATGATGCCTTTTCTCCTAAAGTAAATACTGAGATGTGGACAGTTGATATTTTTAAATTAATAAAAAATTTAATAAAAGAAGAAGGAATTTTGGCAACTTACAGTGCATCTCTTGCAGTAAGAAAGGGACTAATAGAAGCTGGATTTAAGGTAGGTTTAGTTGAACCAGTTGGAAGAAAAAGTTATTCAACAGTTGCTACTTTAAAAGGAAATATTTCACCTTTAAACGAAAAAGAGAAATTCAGACTTGAAAATTCTCCTTACGCAATTCCTTATAGAGACCCTGAACTAAAACTTTCCCCTGAAGAAATAAGGAAAAACTGGGAAGAAAAAATAAAAGGGAGGGAAACTTATGAAAATAAAAGAGCTTTTAACTAAAAAACCTTTTGGTATAGTGGGACATAGAGGGGCAAGGGGAGTAAAGCCAGAAAATACAATTTCTGCAATTGAATACGGAATAAATGCTGGGGTAGATATTGTAGAGATTGATGTACGAAGAACAAAAGATGGAAAACTGATTTTATTACACGACCCTGATTTTAAAAGATTTACAGGAAGAGCAATAAAACCTTCAGAATTAGAATTAGAGTTTATAAAAGAAAATATAAAAATTGATGGTGAACCAGTTGCTACATTAGATGAAGCATTAGAATTTGTTAATGGAAAAGCTGGAATATTTATAGAAATCAAAGAACCAATCACAACTGATGATGTTCTTGCTTTGATTTTAAAACATAATGCTTTAAGCTGGACGGCAGTTATAAGTTTTTACGACGAAGCGTTAAAAACTGCAAAACAGCTTTTACCATCAATAACAACAGGTTTAATTTATATGAAACCACCGGGAAGAATATTTGATGCAAAGAAATTAGAAGCAGATTTCGTTCTTCCATACTATAAAATAGCAACTGAAAAAGCAAACTACACAGCCCATAAACTTGGACTTCAGGTTGTTGTATGGACAATTAATGATGAGGAAACAGCTTTGGAAATGCTAAAAAGAAAAGCAGATGTTATGGCTACAGATTACCCTGAAATGTTAGTAAAGTTAAGGAACAGTTTATCTGATTGAACTACCTGTTTACTAAATCCTCCAATTTATGGTTATCAAGGATATAAATAACTTTCCTTCCTGTCTTTACAACACCTTTCTTTTTCAATTCATCTAAAGCTTTTGTTGTAGCTTCTCTTGTTGCACCAATCATATTTGCAATATCGTTGTGGGACAGAGAAATATT
>JALSSE010000292.1 GCA_026984415.1 Hydrogenothermaceae bacterium
TCTGGATAGTTCTTTTTATTTTTTGAAGTTCTTTCATTAAATGCTCTTTTGTGTGTAGTCTTCCAGCAGTATCCACTAAAACTATATCATCTCCACGGCTTTTTGCACTGTTTACAGCATCAAAAACAACAGCTGATGGGTCAGAACCTTGAGAATGTTTTACTATCCTTGCCCCTGAACGCTCAGCCCACACTTCTAACTGGTCAATTGCAGCAGCTCTAAAAGTGTCAGCAGCGGCAAGAACAACCGATTTTCCCTCTTTTGAAAATTTGTAGGCTAATTTTCCTACGGTTGTTGTTTTTCCACTTCCATTAATACCTAAAAAAAGTATTACATCTGGCTTTTCACCAATAAGATTTAAATCACCTTTGCAATCCTTTAAAATGTCGTAAAGCTTTTCTTTTAAAAGTTCTTTTAATTCTTCTCCTTCTTTAATTCTTCTTTTTTTACTTTCTGTTCTAAGGTAATCAATTATTTCTGTTGTCGCTTTAACTCCAACATCAGCCCTTAAAAGAACCATTTCTATATCTTCAAACAGTGATTCATCTATTTTTCTTCCAAAAGAAATCTGACTGAAACTTTCAACAAACTGTTTTTTGGTTTTCTGTAAACCTTCTTTAAGCCTGTCGTACATTGATTTAAACATCTTTTAACCTCTATTTATTTTTATTATTTCTAATTTTAACAATTTTTAACCTCTTAATAAAATTAAGATTTATACGAAAAGTATATGAAAAATAATTCCTCTGGAGGAATGTAATGAAAAAAGTAATTATAGCAATTTTGGTTTTAATGTCTACCCATCTTTACGCAGGTGAAAAATTAATAACAACTGAACTTCTTGATGAGGCTCAAAACTCACTTAAGGAAGCTTACGAAAGTGGTTGTGAGGTAACTTCTTCTTACGAATATTACAAGGCTGTAGTTTACTATGATATTGCAAAATTAGAATCATCAAAGCTAAATGTTACTTTAGGAAAAGCGGCAGCTTTAGAGTCTATAAAATGGTCTTTAAAAGCAATATCAAAAAGGTACTTATCGGAGGGAAAAAATGCTAAATAAAAAATTTATTATTTTAGGACTTTCAACATTATTAATTAACTCTTATGCCTTTTCTTCTGGAAAATATTCTGAATTTGAAACTAAGATACAGGAACTACACAAATTACATGCAAAAGAATGTGCTCCTAAAGAAATAGCCTTTGCTGAAGGATATTTAAATACCCTCAAAGGTTTAAGTATAGAAGGTATTTCTGCAAAACCTCAAAAAATAGACAAACTTGTTTTTGCAAATAAAGTAAAGATTTATTTATCAATGGCTGAAGAAAAGGTTTACAGTGATGTGGATAAAGATGGAGTACCTTGTTATAAAGAGATAGAAAAAGGGACAAATCCTTTTGTATCTGAAAAAGATAAATCTAAAAAAGTAGCACAGGTAATAAAACCAAAAACCCCTGTTAAAAAAGAAATCAAGAAAAAAGGTTATAGACCTTTAAAAGTCCATGCAAGAATACATTTTGATTTTGATAAGGCTGAAATAAAAAAGGATTACCTTCCTTATCTAAATGTAATTGTTAACCACTTAAAAGAAAATAAGAACTTAAAGGTCAAAATAATTGGTTTTACTGACAATGTAGGTTCAAAAGAGTATAATAATAAATTAGCATTTAAAAGGGCTAAAGCTATTGAACTTTACCTTGTAAAACATGGAATTCCTAAAAGCAGAATTGAAATTTTAGGAAAAGGTAAAGCAAACTATTTATTTGACAACAACAGTGAATTAAATAGATTTACTAATAGAAGGGTAGAATTTTTTGTGATGGATACAAAATGAAGGAGTAAGTGTTGGCATCAGGGAGGACACATGACATAATAAATCTAATTGCACTTCCTCCCTTCCTGTATTATTTAAACCCATCTGATTTTATTGGTTTTACAGCAGGTTATCTTGTTGGTACATTCTTTTTAAGTCCAGATAACGACCTTTACCATTCTATTCCAAACAAAAGGTGGAAATTTTTAAAATTTATATGGAAACCTTATGTTAAACTATTTTCTCATAGGGGAATATCCCATATGCCTATACTGGGAATTATATCTAAATTATTGTATATTTTTGTAATTACTTTAATTTTTATTGGAATATTAAAGTTGATTTTTCATTTTTCGTTTGCAGAAGGAGAAAAGTTTTTGAATTATAGTTTTGAAAATTTCAATTACAAAGAGCTTATTTTAAGTCCATTTGCAGTTTCTTTTTTCGTGGGGCTTATCCTATCTGAAATTGTCCATATAACAACAGATATTTTTTACTCAAAACTAAAAAGATTAAAACTAATCAGGTAGATAATGAGATTTAATACAATTCCTT
Source organism: Hydrogenothermaceae bacterium (assembly GCA_026984415.1). The sequence continues at coordinate 2,369 of JALSSE010000292.1, forward strand.
TATTTAGAGTTTTTGGAATACAGATTAATTTAGATTACAGCTGGTTTGTAGTTTTTCTTTTAATAACTGTTACCCTTGCAGCAGGTTATTTTCCACACGCTTACCCGGGATTAAATACGTTCCTTTACTGGATTGCGGGAGCTATCTCTGCCGTTTTGCTTTTCGCTTCTGTTCTTCTCCACGAACTATCCCATTCCCTTGTTGCATTACACTACGGAATTCCTGTTAAAGAAATAAATTTATTTATTTTTGGTGGTGTTGCATTAATTGAAGAAGAGGCACCTTCCCCAAAAATAGAGTTCCAGATAGCAATTGCAGGACCAATATGTAGTTTTATTTTAGGAACGATATTTTTAATAATTGCATATTTCTACCCACAGGATGATTTATTAAACGGAATTATTAATTATCTGATGATAGTTAACTACATTGTTGCTTTCTTCAATCTTGTTCCAGCATTTCCTTTAGATGGAGGGAGGATTTTAAGGGCAATAATATGGGCTAAAAAAGATTTACTTACAGCTACAAAAATAAGCAGTATGACAGGAACTGCTTTCGCATATCTTCTCATCCTTTTGGGAATTTTATCTTTAATAGAAGGTAGTTTTATTAACGCCTTGTGGTATGGTCTTATTGGTTTATTTTTGAAACAGGCTTCAAAATCCAGTTATGAACAGACAAAATTGACTATTATTCTGTCTAAATACAAAGTACAGAATTTCCTCCAGACTATGAAACCTATTTTCCCAGATGAAACACTTTATACTGTTATGACACAGTATTTTCCTTTTTACCATACGAAAACACTACCAGTGTTAGGAACAGATGGGAAATTTTATATTGTTGATATTGAAGATATAAAATCTATACCCCAGTCTGAATGGGACAGAATAAAAGTTATAGAGATTGCAAAACCAATTGAAGTTTATGTTAGTCCGTTTGATTCTCTTGTTAAAGCCTTAACAATTATGAAAAACTTTGACCTTGAAGAACTACCTGTTATATATGAGAACACCTTTTTAGGTATAATAAAGAGAAGTACAATTGAAACACTACTTGCAAATTACATGTTACAGGAGAAATTTAATGGCTAAAAAACGCATTTTTATAATTGTTGCTCTTTTTTCTTTTCTTTTCGTTTCCTGCCAAAAATTACCGCCAGAAGCATATTTGATAGAAAAATACAAAATAACAGGAACAGTGGATATTGACCCTAAAATAAAAGATAAATGCGAAGGTACACTTTTTGTTATAGCAAGGAAAGGGGCTTCCCCACAACCACTTGCAGTTAAAAAATTTACAAAGGTGAGTCTGCCAAAAAAATTCTCTTTAAGCCCTGCTGATGTTTTAATGCCTGATAGAATTAACGAATTTGAAGGTCAGATAATCTTAATGGCAAGGATATCAAAATCAGGTTCTCCAATGCCTCAGGCTGGAGATTGTGAGTCTCCTGCAATTTTAGTAGAGGCAGGAACAAGAGATGTTAAGCTTACAATAAACTCTATAAAGGAAAAGTGATTTGAAAGTTTTTATCCTTATTACAGGTTCAGAATTTGTTGAAGGTAGAAAAATAGAAAAAAACAGCCACTTCATTTCAAAAGAATGTTTTGAAAGGGGATTAGATGTTGTTGGAATTGGAATAGTTGGAGATGATACTTACAGGATAGAAAATTTTTTAAGGTACGGATTAGACAGGTCTGACATTGTTATAATTAGCGGAGGTTTAGGACCTACTTCTGATGATTTAACGAGGGAAGCTGTACAGGAAGCAATTGGAGTTCAATTTGTTTATAACGAAGAATGGCTCAAACATCTTAAAAAAGTAGTAGAATCAGAAGGAAAGGGTTTTACAGAAAATATAAAAAAAATGGCAAAAATTCCTTTCCAGAGTAAACCTTTAAAAAATCCTGTTGGAAAAGCACTGGGATTTATAAAAGTACTTGAAAATACAAAAGCAGTTGTTGCAGTCCCAGGAGTTCCTTCAGAAATGAAACCTATGGTAATTCAGGCATTGGAAGATTTAGGTTTTAAAGAAAAATTACAAAAAACGTACCTTTTTAGAACATTTGGAATACCAGAATCAAAATTAACAGAAATCCTAAAAGATATTGATAACATCTCTTTTTCAGCTTCTCCAAAAGGTGTAGATATATTTATTTATGATAAAGAGAAGGAATTTTTAGAAAACAAAGTTAAGGTCATAAGAGAAAGGCTTGGAAATGCAATTTATTCAGAAAAAAATGAGGAAATGGAAGAGGTAGTTGGAAAACTTTTAAGAGAAAATAAGATGACAATTTCAACTGCTGAATCTTCAACAGGGGGCTTAATTGTTGCAAGGCTTGTAAATGTTCCAGGTGCTTCAGATTACGTAATGGCTGGAATTGTATCTTATTCTAATCAGGCAAAAATGCATATTTTAGGTGTAAAAAGAGAAACATTGGAAAAGTATGGTGCAGTCAGTGAAGAAGTTGCAAAACAGATGGTTGAAGGGACAAGGGAATTGAATAAAACAGATTTAGCAGTAAGCGATACAGGTATAGCTGGACCAACAGGTGCAACAAAAGATAAACCTTTAGGACTACATTACGTTGGTTTTACTGATGGAAAGAAAACATCAGTTCACAGGGTTGTTTTTCAGGGTGAAAGAAATGATGTTAGGTTATACATATCCCAGTTTTGCTTAAATTTAGTTAGATTGTATTTTTTAGAAAATTAGTTCTGTTATAAAGTAATCTACTATTAGAACTAAAACAGAAGATGTAACGACAGCGTTTGTTGTAGCTTTACCAACACCTTCAGCCCCACCTTTTGCAGTATAACCAAAATAACATGAAACAAGTGTTAACAAAATTCCAAATACAAGGGATTTGTAAACCCCCCCTAATACATCATAAGCATCTGTCATATCAACCATTTTTTGCCAGTAAAGATGACCATTTACGTGGTAAAGGTCAACTGCAACAAAATAACCACCTAAAATACCTGATGCTATAGAAATAAGTGTTAAGGCAGGCACCATAACAGCAGCAGCAATTAACCTTGGAGCAATAAGGTATCTTAATGGGTTTGTTGCCATAACCTCTAAAGCATCTATCTGTTCTGTAATCCTCATAGTACCAATGTTTGCAGCCATAGCAGAACCAGAACGGGAAATAACAAGTAAAGCAACTAAAACAGGAGAAAGTTCCCTTGCAAGTGATAAAGCAACAATAACGCCAATAAAATAATCTGCATTAAATTTGTGGAATGTTGAATACGTTTCAACAACCAAAACTCCACCTGTGAAAAATGCTGTAACTGCAATCAGTACAGCGGCATTTACCCCTATTTCTTCCATCTGTTTTAAAATATGTTTTATTTTTGGAGGGTGTGAAAAGATAATTTTTAGTGTAGAAAAAAACATTAAGCTGGCATCGCCAACTATATAAATAAAAGATTCAATTCCACTAAATTTTTTCATCATACAATTTTAATATCTTTTTTAAAAATCTGCTGCTTCTTCTTCATTAATATCAAATGGTATATCATTTTCTTCTATCTCAATTTCATTTTCTACTAATGGTTCTCCGCTACTTTCTTCACTCTGATAATATCCTTTTGCAAGATTTTCAAACTTTGTTATCTCTTTGATAAATGCTAAATTTACAACGCCAGTTGGACCATTTCTCTGTTTTGCTATTATAATTTCGGCTAATCCTTCTTCTTCTGGAGTAGGATTTTTCTTATAATATTCTGGTCTATGTATAAACATTACTGTATCTGCGTCCTGTTCTATACTTCCAGACTCCCTTAAATCTGCAAGTTGTGGGCGTTTATCACTTCTCATTTCTGCCTGCCTTGATAACTGGGCAAGTGCTATTACAGGAATTTTTAATTCTTTTGCAAGTGCTTTTAAACCCCTTGATATTTCAGCAACTTCCTGTTGTCTGTTGTCTGTTCTTCTATGGGAGCTTAAAAGTTGGAGATAATCTACTACTATTACCCCAATATCTTTTTCCCTTTTTAATCTTCTTGCTTTTGCCCTTAAATCTAAAATTGATAAGGTGGCTGTATCATCTATGAAAAGAGGAGCCTTTGACATATTTAAAGCTGCTTCTGTAATCATTTCTTGCTCTTTTACATTTAAAAACCCTGAACGGACTTTTCTAAGTGGAACTTTTGCTTCGTGGCAGATTAGTCTCATAGCTATCTGTTCTTTTGACATTTCTAAAGAGAAGAAAGCACCAGGTATTTTTTCTACAATACATATATGGTAAAGCATACTTAAAGAAAATGCGGTTTTTCCCATAGCAGGTCTTGCTGCTATAATAACAAGGTCTCCAGGGTGAAACCCTGTTGTTAATCTGTCTAAATCATAAAATCCTGTCCCTAATCCTGTAACAACATTCTCTTTTTTTGACAGTTCATTAATGATATTTAATGTTTCTTTAATTAAATCACTTAAAGGGTAATAATGGGTAACTGCCCTGTCTTCACTTATCTGAAAAATTGATGACTCTGCCTCTTCAATAAGTTCATTTATATCTCTGTGTTCCCTTGCTTTTGAAATTATAGATTGGGATGTTATTATTAATCTTCTTGCGATAGATTTTTCTTTTAATCTGTGTGCTAATTCCTGTGCTACAGATGGAACAGCCCCTTCGTTTATTATAATTCCTATATATCCCTGTCCACCGATAAAATCTAACTTTCCTTTTTTCTGGAGTTCTTCTTTTAAGATATACGGGTCAATAGATTTACCATCTTCTATCATATCAATGATAGTTTCATAGATTATACGGTTTTTTATATTGAAGAAATCATCTGGTTTTAGTATGTTGATTATTGTATCTGCATTTTCTGGGTCTAAAAACAAAGAGCCAAGAACAGCCCTCTCCATCTGGTCATCATGGGGGAGAGAGCCTTCAATTAAATTATCCATAACTTTTACTGTTCTTCAGGCTGTACGTGTACCTTTATAGTAGCTGAAACTTCTGGGTGAAGTCTGATTTGTATGTTATAAGCTCCAATATTTTTAATTGGACTTCTTAACATTATTTTCTTTCTTTCTACTTCTATTCCTTTTTCTTTTAATGCTTCTGCAATGTCAGCAGTTGATACAGAACCAAATAGTTTTCCAGTTGTTCCAACAGGTCTTGTTATAACAATTTCCATTCCATCTAACTGTTTTGCTAACTCTTCAGCTTTCTCTTTTTCTTTTTGTAGTTTTCTTGATTTTTGCTTTAAAATTTCCTGAACCATTTTTACATAGTTATCTTTAGCTTCGTAAGCTAACCCTTTTGGTATGAGATAATTTCTTGCAAATCCTCTTTTAACATCAATAATATCTCCAACTGTTCCCCAGCCTTCAACGTCTTTAACTAAAATAACCTTCATCTATTTTAACCTCCTGAAATTCTTAAGTTAAACAATAACGTATGGAATTAAAGCAAGTTGTCTTGCTCTTTTTATTTCAACAGTTAATCTTCTCTGGTGTTTTCCACAAGTTCCTGATATTCTTCTCGGTATAATCTTTCCCCTTTCTGAAATGAACTGCCTTAACATGTCAGTATCTTTGTAAGAGGGTTCTTTTCCTTCTGCACAGAACTTACAGTATTTTTTTCTTTTTTGAAAATATGGTTTATTTCCTTGATAATTAGCCAATTTATTTTACCTCCGTAAATTTTTAAAATGGTACATCTTCATCAGATGAAAAATCTTCAACGCTTTCTTTTGTTTCAGGTGGTGTTATCTCTTCTTCTTTTGGTGCCCTTCCAGATAATAAACTTACCTTGTCTGCAACTACTTTAACTTTACTTCTTTTTTCTCCTGTTTGAGTTTCCCATCTGTCCTGTCTTAAACTTCCTTCAATCAGAACCTGTGTCCCTTTTGATAACTGTTTTCCTAATCTTTCTGCAAGATAACCGAATGTATCAACATCAATATAGTAGGTTTCTTCTTTCCACTCATCACTGTCTTTTGTTTTATAGGCTCTATTCACAGCAATAGAAAAAGATGTTATTTGAGAACCGCTTGGTAAAAATCTTATTTCAGGGTCTCTTGTTAATCTGCCTATCAAAAAAACTTTATTTAACATTTTTATTCTCCTTTTTCTTCAGCCCCAGTCTCAGAAGGTTTTGCTTCCTCAACTGTTTCTTTTGGAGGCTTAATGCTAAAAGTCAAAAATCTGATAATATTTTCGTTAAGCCTCATATTATTTTCCAGTAAGGCAGGAAGTTGTGTGTTCTCTGTTTTGAAGTTTATAAGGAAGTAATATCCAGATTTGAAGTTTAAAATAGGGTATGCTAATTCTTTTCTTCCCCATTTTTCTACATTGAAAACTTCCCCATTGTTTTTAGAAATAAATTCCTGAACAGACTCAACATTGGAATTTATTTCTTCTTCTGTTAGTGTTGGTTTCAACACAAAGACTGTTTCATAAAAGCGCATGACACTCCTCCTTTTGGTTTATTAGCCTCCTGACAATTTCAGGAAGCAAGGATTTAAATTATTTTCCTATTACAAAAATTTAGTGATTTATCAATACCATATTTTAACACATTTAGTATACATTCTGTAGAATGAGAAATTATTCTTTCTAATAAAAATTTTTCATCTTTTGAAAATGGTGAAAGAACGTAATCAACAACTTCTCTTTTATCTTTTGGTCTTCCTATTCCTATTTTTAATCTTGGAAAATTTTCTGTTTTTATCTGTTCTATAATTGATTTTATTCCCCTGTGTCCACCACTTGAACCTTTAACTCTTAATTTAACTGTACCTAATGGTAAATCTAAATCGTCGTAAACTACCAAAATCTCATCAGGTTTTAAGTTGTAATCTTTCAAAAGGTTTTTTACTGCTATTCCACTGTTGTTCATATAAGTTTGAGGTTTTACTATAATTACATCGTGGTCAGGACATTCATAAATATGGGAAAAACATTTTTCTTTATATTTTTTATTACATCTTAATGAAGAAGCCACAGCGTCGGCAACCATAAAACCAACGTTGTGGCGTGTATTTTTATACTGTTTCCCGGGATTACCCAGTCCTATAATTGCTTTTATCATTCTTCAGCAACAGCTTCTTCAACAACCTCTTCTTCTGTTTCTACTGATTGAACTTCAGGTTCAAGAACAACGGCAACAACTTCTTCAGGATGGGACATAATTTTTACACCTTCAGGAGGGGTAATATCACTTACGTGTAAAACATCTCCAACATCAAGATTTGATACATCAACTTCTATTTTTTCAGGTATATTCCTTGGAATTGTTCTAACAATAATATAATGTAAATGTTGCTCTAATAACCCACCAAATTCCAACCCTTTTGGTGTACCTACCAATTCTATTGGAACTTCAACATCAAGTTCAACCCCAAATGTTACTTCGTATAAATCTACATGTATAGGTTCATCACCTAAGTAGTTATACTGTATGTTCTTTAGAATACAAACCCTTGGTTCTTCTTCACCTTCTAAATTGATGTTAATTAAAAAGTTTCCGTGTGGTCTGTTTAAAACATCTTTTTTGTTTAAATAAACATGGGCATTTTCATGACCTTTTCCGTAAATTTCTGCAGGTATATAACCTTTTGCTCTAAAGGCTTTAACCTCGCTTTTTTTACCAGGTTCTCTTAAAGTTGCTGACCATTCTATTGTTTGAATCATTTTCTTATCTTAACCTCCTTAAACAAACAGTGAACTTACTGAGCTTTCTATATTTATTCTTTTTATTGCTTCACCAACTAAATCTGAAACAGATAAAGTGACTAATTTATCAAAATCTTCTTTTTTAGGTATTGTATTTGTAACAATAACTTTATCTAAATCTGAGTTTTTAAGTCTTTCAATAGCAGGTCCTGAAAATACAGGATGTGTACATGCAGCCATTATTGTGTTTGCACCTTTCTC
>JALSSE010000293.1 GCA_026984415.1 Hydrogenothermaceae bacterium
TAAAACAGAAAATAAAGAAAAACCAAATATAAAAGATAACAATACAAGTTCTAAAAAGGAAAACTCTGCAATCGTAATAGGACAGATAGTAAATTTGAGAGAAACCCCATCTATAAACAGCAATATAGTTAGCAAACTAAAAAAGCTTCAAATAGTACAGATTTTAGATGAAACAGATGAATGGGCAAAAGTAAAAGTCCAAAACCTAACAGGATGGATAAAAAAAGATTATATAAAAACTATACAAGAAGGGTATGCAGTTGTAAGAGCATATTTTCTAAATTTGAGAGCAAAACCAACAAATCAATCAGAAATATTAGCAAAACTAAAAGCAGGTGATGTAGTACAGATTTTAGATGAAGAAAAAGGAAAGTGGGTTAAAGTAAAATATAAATTGGATAATAAAGAAATAAAAGGATGGGTTTCAGAAGTTTATCTGTTTAAAGGAAAAACCGCCCAATAGAGCGGTTTATAGTTATTTAGTGAGAATGTCCTTCAGGACCATGAGCATGGCCGTGTAAAATCTCTTCAGGTGTAGCTTCTCTTATAGAAACTATTTCCACATCAAAAACAAGGTCTTTTCCAGCTAAAGGATGATTTAAATCAACAGTTACTGTCTGGTCGTCAAAATCAAGTACAACCATATTTATGATTTGGCCTTCTGGCGTCTGTGCCTGTAAAGGCATACCTTTTTCAAGCTGTACACCTTGAAAATATTCTCTTGGTGCCTTTTGAACAAGATTAGGGTCTTTAGTACCATAAGCTTCAGAAGCAGGAACTTCTATCGTTTTTTTCTCACCTTCTTTCATACCTTTCATTCTTTCTTCTAAACCAGATATTATTTCCCCTTTACCAACAAGAAATGAAAGAGGCTGACCATACTGTTGTGAGCTGTCAAGAACCTCTCCAGTTTCTTTGTCTTTTAGTGTGTAGTGAAAAGTTACTACTTTGTTGTCTGATACTTCCATTGTATAACTCCTTTAAATTTAATTGATTTTTTTTAGGAATTCTCTGAAAGGAATTTTTTCAGATGAATCCCTGTCCGAATAAATATATAGAGTTTCTCTATCTGTGTCAATGCCAATAACAATTACATGTTTGTATCCTTTTGAAAATGCTACTTCTATAGATTTTTTATAGTCTCTACCTATAATATCTCTTGCAACGATATAGCCTGCTTCCCTTAATTTCTGAGAAAGCTCATAGGCAATTTTTTTATCTTCTGTAGTATCGATTATATAATAATCTTTTTTTTCTTTAGGTATTAAATCTTCCTGTAATAAGAATTTCCATAAGTTTAATAAATCAAAAGCAAAACCTGTCGCTGGGTAATCTCCGTTATACTGTTTTAGCAGATTATCGTACCTTCCTCCCTGAGCTAAAGGTTTTTTAAATTTACCTGTTATTATCTCAAACACTATACCAGTATAGTAAGCAAACTCTTTAGGTTCACCAAGGTCAAAAACAATTTTACCTTTTATGTTGTAATGTCTTAGTATCTTTTCAATTTCTATCAATTGGTTAATAGCTTCTACTAAATCAGAATAATTTTTAAGCTTGTTTTTCCAATATTCCAGTACACTAATGTCTCCTTGAATTTTTGGAATATTTACAAGAAAGTCTTTCAAATTTTGTTCTAAGTGAAATTTTTTGATAAATTTTGAAAGATAATAAATTTCTCTGCCTTTTATATAGTTCATAAATTTTTCATAATCATCATCAGAAAGTTTAAGTAAATTTTTAATACCTGTGAATATTTTTATATTATTTATATCAATCTGGTAGTCGTTTACTCCAAATTTCTCCAAAGTTTTACCACAAACAGCTATTATCTCCGCATCAGCTTCAAGCTCATTTACCCCAATTAACTCTATACCTATCTGTTTTCTTTCCCATAGATTTTCTGCTTTTGGAGGTACATACCTGAATAAATTACCAAAATAATAAAATCTCATAGGAAAATCTTTTTTCTGCAGTGAGGCTACATACCTTGCTATCTGGGCTGTAAAGTCCGCTCTTAAAGTTATAATTTCACCTTCAGACCTATCAATTAAACGAAACATCTTATTCTCTAACGCTTTACCTGTACCTTTCCTATGAACATCAAAGTACTCTATTTGAGGAAGAATTATGTATTCATAACCCCAGCTTCTAAAAGAAGATGTTATAAGGTTTTTGATGTATT
>JALSSE010000294.1 GCA_026984415.1 Hydrogenothermaceae bacterium
GTTTTTCTGCCTCTTTTTTAACATCTTCAGGCATTCCAGCTTCTTCAATTTTTTTTCTGTAGGTTTCTATTTCTTCTTTTCTTTCATCAGCTTCCCCTAACTCTTCCTGTATAGCCTTTATCTGCTGTCTGAGGAAATATTCCCTCTGGTCTTTTTCCATAGATTCTCTTGCAGAAACTCTTATTTTGTACTGTATTTCTAAAAGTCCTACTTCTTTTAAGAAAATGTCGTGTACTTCCCTTAACCTTTCAATTGGGTCAACAATTTCTAATATTTTTTGTGCTTCTGCTGATTTTATGTCTAAAATAGATGCCACTAAATCTGCCAATCTCCCCGGCTCTTCAACGGATTTAATTATTTCTAATAAGTCAGGGACTATCTGTTTTCCTAAAGATACAGCTTTATCTAATAAATCTTTTATAGAGTGGATTAAAGCTTCAACTTCTATATTTTCTTCAAACTCTTCTTCATCTTCTAAAATTTCAACCTGAACTTTATAATAACCATCTTCTTTTAAAAATTTTTTTATTCTTCCCCTTGATACACCCTGAACTAAAATTTTTATTCTGTTGTCTTCTAATTTCATCATTCTAAGAATTGTTGCTACTGTACCAATTTCATAGATATCATCTTTTCCTGGTTCTTCTATATCTTTATCTTTCTGTAAAGAAAGGAAAATGTACCTGTCGTTATTTTCTATTGCCTCTTCTATCGCTTTAATAGAAAAAGGTCTTCCTACAAATAAAGGAAATACCATGTAAGGAAAAACTACAATGTCTCTAATTGGTAGTAAAGGAAGTTCTTCCGGCAAAGGCATATCTATCATCTGTTCATCTTCGAATGGGGTCATATATTACCTCCTAATTGTAATCTTTATATAACTGTCTAAAATCAGTTCGTTTAAGGCTTTTGGAACATTAATAATTAATACTCCATTTTTTAGCTGTGCTGTTGTATTTTTTAAATTTATAAAACTGTTAAATTTGATTTTTCTGTAAAATTTACCTAAAAATCTTTCCATTATAATGTATTTTCCACATAGTTCAGGTTTTCTATAACCTTTGACCACAATTGAATTTTCATCACCTGTTATTTCTATATTTTCAGGTGCTACACCAGGAAGGTCAATAACTATTATATATTTTTCTTCATCTTCTAATATATCTATTGGTGGTTTTTCAACATTAATCATAAACAAACTCCGTTATTGGAGGTTTTGATAAAAGATAAGCACATATTTTATCATATTTACCAATTTATCCATTTTTTGCAAAAATCAAATATCCGGTATGGGCTACCATTCTGTCTTCTGGTCTTAACCTGTCTGGAACAGGCTTGTATTTCCTTAATAGTATTTCCATAGTTTCAATTTGTATGAAATTGTTTTTGTTTAGTTCTTCTAAAAGAAGAATAATCTGATTAACGGTAGGAACTAAAAACCCAATTGGAGAGCCTTTTTTTAATAATTCTTTTAATTTTTTTATATAAAGCCAGGGTTCTCTTACATCTATAAATGCAGCATCAAAATTTTCTTCTTCAACTTCTGATAAATCTTTGTGGAATATTTCTACAATTTCAGAAAATCCTGCAAATTCAAGGTTTTGTTTTGCTACCTCAATATGTTTTTCTTCTTTCTCATATGCGTAAATTTTACCATCTGGATAAACTGCATTTGCCATAACTATTGATAAAGCTCCACTACCTATTCCAGATTCTAAAACTTTCATTCCAGACCTTAATCCAAGTTTTAATGTTATGTAGGCAGAATCTTTTGGGTAAATAATTTGCGTTTTTCTTTTAATTCCGAACATTATTATGTCGTAAAGGGTAGGTTTTAATATCTGGAATTTATGACCTTTATGGGTTTTTATATAATCTCCGTAGTTTTTTTGTATAATTTCGTTGTGTTCTATTGTTCCTTTATGGGTTCCAAACTTTTCCCCTTTCTTTAGTTTTAGGAAAAAAGAGGTTTTGTTATCTGTTAAGTGTACTGTTTCACCTTCTTTAATCAATTTAAATCCTTTTTTTCGTAATATAAATAAGTGCTGTATTCAGGAATTTCAAAATAGCTTTTGCCTTTTTCTTTTTCTGATGTTTCTAATTTTCCATTTTGGTTTAAATCTATATATCCAAACCCATATCTGTATGGTCTTGGTTTTTTGTCTAAAGTTCCATA
>JALSSE010000295.1 GCA_026984415.1 Hydrogenothermaceae bacterium
TAAATTCTTTAAAACCAAAAGAGATTTAGAAAATCTTATTGTTACTGTTTATAACAACAAACCTATTTCTTTGAAAGATATAGCTACTATAGTAGAAGGTGAAGGGGAACCAAACAGTTACGTTCAGTTTGGTTTTGGACCACAGGGAGAAGCATCTCCTGACCACCTTTATAATGCAGTTACAGTTGCTATTGCGAAGAAAAAGGGAAGTAATGCAGTTATTATTGCAGAAAAAGTAAAAGAAAAATTAAAAGAGATGGAAGGAGAGGTTCTTCCTTCTGATGTTCATATTAAAATTACAAGAAACTATGGAGAAACAGCAACAGAAAAAGCAAACGAACTTATAGAGCATTTACTTATTGCTACTTTTTCTGTTGTTTTACTTATAGCTGTTACGTTAGGATGGAAAGAATCTTTAATTGTTGCTGTTACAATCCCTGTTACCCTGGCGATTGCGTTATTCTGGAGTGAACTATACGGATACACATTAAACAGGGTTACCCTATTTGCACTTATATTCTCCATTGGTATTCTTGTTGATAACTCTATTGTTGTACTTGAAAATATACACAGATGGTTTTCTATGCGGAAACTTCCTCCAGAGGAAGCTGCCATTATTGCAACAGATGAAGTTGGTAATCCAACAATCCTTGCTACATTTGCTGTTGTTGTTGCTTTAATGCCTATGGCTTTTGTTTCTGGATTAATGGGTCCTTATATGGAGCCTATACCTGTAAATGCATCTGTTGCTATGCTTTTCTCAATGCTTGCTGCATTTATACTGACTCCGTATCTTGCCCTAAAGCTTATGGCAAAAGACCATGAAACTCCTGAGGAACATGCAAAGGAAGAAGCAACAAGAGCTGGATTTTTAGCTGCAATAATGGAAAAAATTTATATGCCTCTTTTTGAGAGTAGATTAAAAAGGTGGTTGTTTTTAGGATTTACTGGATTGTTGTTCCTTATTTCTATATGGTTATTAGTAGCAAGGTTTGTATTAGTTAAAACATTACCTTACGATAATAAAAGTGAAATATTTGTTGTTTTAGATATGCCTGAAGGAACAACATTACAAAATACTTATTTAGTTACTAAAGAAATAGTTTCTTATATTAAAACTGTTGATGAAGTTGAAAACTATGTTATGTATGTAGGTGTACCTGCACCATTTGACTTTAATGGTCTTGTAAGACACTATTACTATAGATATGGAAGAAACCTTTCAATGATAAAAATTAACCTTATCAATAAACACGAAAGGGCTGCCCAGAGTCATGAAATTGCAGAAAGGATAAGACCAAAAATTGCTGAAATAGCAAACTCTTTAGGTGCTAAATATATTGCTGTCGTAGAACCACCTCCAGGTCCACCAACACTATCCCCACTTGTTATTGAGGTTTACAGTCCAAACCATGAAGGTAGTTTATTGGTTGCTTATGAAATCAGAAGAATCCTTGAAAATACGCCGGGTATAGTTGATATTGGTATCTATGATAACCATCCACAAAGGGAATATCAGATTAGAATTAACAGTAGAATGGCCAAAAGATATGGCTTTACAGAGGACATGCTTGTAAAAACTTTAAGACTTGCCGTTGGAGAAGACCCCATTGGTTATGTACATAGTAAAGATAATCTCTATCCTGTTGAAGTTGTAGTTAGATTATCTGAAAAATTCAGAGATTCTTTAGATAATATTCTTTCTATGAAAGTTTTAACTCCACAGGGAAGTTTAATTCCTTTAAGAAGTTTAGTTTTTGTGGATGAAAGAAATACACAAAAGGATATTTACAGAAAAAATCTTCAGGAAGTAGTTTATGTTATTGCAAATGTTGACGAGTCAATAGGTTCACCTATTTACCCAATACTTGATTTACAGGATGAAATTAAGAATATAGAAACTCCAGATGGAAAAGGATTAAAACAAGTCTTTACTGCTACGCCTACTTTTGTTGACAGATACTTTATTAAGTGGGATGGTGAATGGCAGGTTACTTATGAAACGTTTAGAGATATGGGTGGAGCTTTTGCTATAGCGATTATTGTTCTTTATATACTTCTTGTTGGTTGGTTTAAATCTTTCAAAACTCCTGCTGTTATAATGTCTCCAATCCCATTTACACTTGTAGGAATTATACCTGGTCACTGGTTAATGGGAGCATTC
>JALSSE010000296.1 GCA_026984415.1 Hydrogenothermaceae bacterium
TGTTCTTCCAATATAACCTGTGTATTTACAGTGTTCACATCCTTTCCCTTTTCTTAATGTTATTTCATCTTTTACATCAAACTTTTCCAGCATTTTTCTGTTAAAACCGTATTTTTCTAATTCTGAACTCTGAATAGTGTATTCCTCTCCACAAAAGGAACATATTCTCCTTACTAATCTCTGGGCAGTTATTGCTGATACTCCAGATGCTACAAGATAGTCTTTTACCTGCATATCAATAAGTCTTGGTATAGCACTTACAGAATCGTTTGTATGGAGTGTAGATAATACTAAATGCCCGGTAATAGAGGCTTTCATAGCCATTTCTGCGGTTTCTTCATCCCTTATTTCACCGATTAAAATCACATCTGGGTCTTGTCTTAAGAAGTGTCTTATAGCCCTTGCAAATGTATAACCTGATTTTTCATTTATCTGTGTTTGTTTAATAAAAGGAAATTTATACTCTATTGGGTCTTCTGCTGTAAGGATGTTTCTTTTTAGTGCATTTATATTTCTAAGTGCTGCGTAAAGTGTTGTAGATTTTCCACTTCCTGTTGGACCTGTTACCAGAATTATACCCTGCGGTTTTGAGAAAAGGTCTTTTAGTTTTTCTAAAATGTCGTCTTCAAATCCAAGACTTTTAAAATTAAATAGAGATAGATTTTTAGATAGAATTCTCATTACTACATTTTCACCATAGGCAGTTGGAACAGTAGAAACCCTTAAATCAAATTCTTCATCAAAAAACTGGTGAGAAAAAGAACCATCTTGAGGAAGCCTTTGTTCTGCAATGTCCATATTTGAAAGGACTTTAATCCTTGAGACAACAGGGTTATGTAAATTCCGTGGAAAAGTGTAGTAATGCCTCATTATTCCATCTATCCTAAAAAATATGTGGGATGAAATATCTTCTGGGGAAATATGGATATCCGTTGCCCTGTCAATAATTGCGTGGTTTAGAACCATATCAACAAATTTTGGAATTTCCGAACTGACATTTCCTACACTTGCTTTGGTTATAAATTCTTTTATTTCTTCGTCTATTGGTTTTTCTAAAAGAAAGTAGTTAATTTCAATAGATTTTAAAAGTGATTCTTTATCAGAAACATAAATATCTAATTCTAATCCAGTTCTTCTTTTTACTATATCAATGGCATTTAAGTCGTAAGGGTTTGCCATTGCAAGCATAAGTCTTTTTTCGTGTACATCAATAGGAAGAATTTCTAACTGTTTTGCAATATCTTTATTTAGCAGTTGTAAGGCTTCTTTTGTTGGTGGATATTGAGTTAAATCTATGTATGGATTTTTAGATTGGAATGCTATTGCTTCTGCTATTTCCCTTGGGGAAACAAAAGACAACTGGACAAGTATTTCACCAAGTAAACCGCCATTGATTTTCTGTACTTCAAGGGCTACCTGAATTTGCTCTTCTGTTACATATCCTAACTCTTTTAAAAGTTGACCAATAGGTTTTTTTTCCATAAATTCACCGAATAATTACGGTTCCTGGTCAAAGTAGTACTCTAAAGATACAATTTGATTATCATTTTCTCTTGAAGGCCATATAGCCCCACCATCCTGGGTATCGTGTCTTCTTACAAATCCAACCAGTCCGTTTTCTGTTCCATCAATTGTTACATCAATAGCTTTTGCAAGCCATGCAGGAATGTTATAAATAAAAATTGCGTTGTAGTTTATTCCGTTGATTGTTGCATATCCAACATTTATAAATCCATTAGCTATGTGTTTTGCTAAAATAACATTAGGTTTTGAGTAAGGGGCTATTCTTGATACTCTTAAATCTGAAAAAACCCTGTTTACATTGTTTTCATCTGAATTTGCAGTACAATCATCAATAGTTGGGTCAATGTTATTACTTGGAATTACTCCTGTAGTGTCATTTGGGGCATTAAAACCAATTATTCCATTTAAATTACAATCTCCAGGAAATCTTTTTTTTCTATCGTAGTATGTCCATATCATAGCTTCTAAACCACGGAGGTCATTTATCATTCTTTTTACTTTTGCATTTTTTATAAGCTCCTGTCCTTTTAAAATAGAGCCTAATATTATTCCTATAATAACCAGAACTATTGCAAGCTCTACTAAAGTAAATCCTTTATTTTTCATTTATCTGCTCCAGATTTTATGTTTTATTTGTAT
>JALSSE010000297.1 GCA_026984415.1 Hydrogenothermaceae bacterium
TAGCAACAGCGACAGCAGAAACAAGAACATAAATAAAAATAACTGTTGATACAGCCCAGTAAAAAGCCCTTGGAAGGTTTTTCTCTGGGTCTTCTATGTCCTGAGCGGTATTGGCAATAAGCTCAAAGCCTTCATAAGCAAGGAATATGATAAGTCCACCAGTCATTATTTTCAGGATACTTTCCCAATGCTCTGGAGACAGTTTTGAAAAATCACCAGTGAGAAAACCAAGGGCTGAAAAGAACAGAAGTATGCCCACCTTCATAAAAACCATAACATCTTCAGCTTTCCCACTAATGTAAGCTCCCAAAAAGTTTATAAAAGTAAAAAATCCTATCACCACAACAATAAAAATCTTTTTAGCTATTTCCAATTCATATCCTAAAAACAAAGCAGAGGCATAACTACCAAAGGCGTAAGAATAAAGGGAAAGCATTATCACATAACTGGCAAGGAGCAGTGTATTCAAATACGTAGTAAAAACATTATTTCCAAAAGCCCTAACAAGATACTCAACAGTACCACCTTCAGATGGATAACGGACAGAAAGTTTTGCATAAGAATAGGAAGTAAAAAGGGCTATTAGCCCTGCAAATACAAAAGCTATAGGTGCAGCTCCCTTTGCAAGAAGGATAGTAAGTCCAAGGACAGCAAAAATCCCTCCACCTATCATCCCTCCAACGCCTATTGAGTATGCTTCCCAGAAACCTATTTTTTTATTGTGCATTATGTACTCCTTTTCTAAGTTAGCATACTAAAAGTATCACAAATTTTAATTTTCTAAATCCTGTTTATATACATACTATGTATTATGTCTATGTATTATGTTTTTCTCATAATCTTTAAAAAGCTTTTAACCCTTAGTATATTTAAAATCCCTTGAATAATTCAATGATTATGGATATTCTTTTTTATGCTTTTTTTCTGTAGCAGATTTTCAAGTATACTATGTTCACTATTGCAGTAATAATTGCATAGATTGGAGCTTAAAAAATTAAAGTAAATCAGCTGATACAGGAAGCAAAACAAGAGACAAAATATATAAGAAATACAGCATTTAAGAAAGGATACACAGAAGAATAGGAAAACACAAAAAAGAGCTGAAATCTTTAATAAAAAGATATCAACAGTAAAAGCATATTTAAAACCCGCAAAGAGCTCAATGAATGCTGTAAAAAGGCAACTGATTGGTATTTTAAAAATCTGTTAAAGAAGAGGTAAATGTAGGATTTAGAAAGAGTTTATTTAAATGTACTCGATTAAGAAAGATAGACATAATTGTAGCTAGAAAGAGTATAGAAGGAACTATATAGGTTTTTAGATAACTGTTTATCAGGTTCTAACAATATAGTAATGTTATATACAGTCACAGTCAATCATATATTTTGTTTGAATGAAGAATTTATGGTAAAGATTACACAATCATTTGGACAGCCCATACCTAAAGTTTTTTAAAAAGCTTGAAAGTTTAGTTTCTGTTTTGTCTATTTAGTATAAGTTTCATGTGAAAAATATTTATTTTTACTTGACATCATTAAAAGGTAGTGGTATTATATATATAAATACTTAAAATGGATAGTTTATTATTAAACTAAGCTTGGAGGATTGCCGTGATTGAGAATTATGCTAAATTAGAACCAAGGTTTCAAAAAGCCTATGATATGTTATTTAAGAGCTTTGGTTTAAATGAGTTTAAGTTCAAAGATGCAGAGAAAATTTTGGAGGATTATGCAAATAAAAAGGAAGTTTTATCTGAACTTGAAAAAGCAGGTTTATTAAAAGTTAGACCTTTAGAAGAGGATAAAAGAGTCAAAATATATAAACTTAATCCCATAGAAGAAAAGATAAAAAAACCTACCAAAGACCAGCTCATAAAAATATTAAAAGCTGGTGCTGACCTAATCAGAACAAGGGTAGATTATAGAGTTCTTTTGGTCTTACTTTTTTATAAAGCTGTTAGTGACAAATATTTTGCTATTTACAAAAAATACAAAAGTGAAGGTTATCCTGATGAAGAAGCATATTTATATGCAAATTATGATTTGATTACCCTTTATGATGAAAAAGATGGAAAGTTATATACATGGCAAGAAGTTATTCGAGCAGGTTCTTATTCTGATTTTATTAATGCTTTATATAAACTGGTTGAGCTTGAAGGAAATGAAGAGAAACTAAAAAATTTTAACAATCTTATAGATAAGACAGGATTAGCTACCCTTTTTAATACTGAAAACGTCCACATTATAGAAAAACTTTTAAATCTATTTGGTAGTTTTGATTTTTCTAATGTTTCTTATGATATTCTTGGAGATGCTTATGAGTGGATACTTTATTATTTTGCTCCAGATAAGGCAAAAGAAGGAGAAGTTTATACGCCTTTAGAAGTAAGTAGACTTTTAGCAAAAATTATTGACCCTTCGGAAGAAGATATTATTTTAGACCCTGCTTGTGGTTCTGGTTCAATGCTTATTGAACAATATTTATATGTAAAAAATAAAATAGATGAGCCTTTCATTCAGCTTTATGGACAGGAAGCAAATGATATAACAGCAGTTTTAGCAGAATTAAACTTTATTCTTCATGGGATAAAGGATTATGAGATATATATAGGGGATAGCTTAATTAATCCAAAGTTTCCAAAAGCTAAAAAAGTTGTGGCTAATCCACCTTGGAACCAGGATGGGTATGATGAAGATACTTTAAAAAGAAATCCAAACCATAAAGAAATATTTGAATTTGGATATACAAATAAGCAGTCAGCAGATTGGGCATGGGTTCAGCTTATAAATTATTTTGCAGAAGAAAAAGCAGGGATTGTTTTAGATAGTGGAGCTTTATTTAGAGGAGGTAAAGAGCAAAATATAAGGAAGGGATTTTTAATAAAAGACATTATAGAAGCTGTTGTTCTGCTACCAGAAAAGATTTTTTATAACACACAAGCACCAGGAATTTTGTTAATCTTAAACAAAAACAAACCTAAAGAAAGAGAAGGAAAAGTTTTATTTATAAATGCTTCACAGGAATATATACAACATCCAGAAATAAAAAAATTAAATAAGTTATCAGATGAAAATATAGAAAAAATAGCACAGGCTTACAGAGAATATAAAACCATAGAAGGCTTTAGCCGTGCAGTTGATTTAAAAAAAATAGAAGAGAATGACTATAACCTCAATGTGTCCTTATATGTTGCTCCTATTGAAGAAGAGGAACAGATAGATTTAGAAAATGAGTTCAAGGAACTTGAAAATCTTCATCAAGAGTATGAGGAAAAGTATAAGTTAGTTAAAGGTTATATAGAAGAAATCAATAAATTGGGGGTTTAAATATGGATAAATTTATACCTTTTTCAGTAAGACATGGTTATGTAAATCCTGAAGAAATTTTAAAAATGAATTACGAAAGTATGACAGATGAGTTAAAAATTAGAATGTGGAATTCTATTGTTAAATTTTTAGATATGTTAGAGAAAAGAAACAAAAGCTTATGGGAAGTATTAATTTTAGATATTTGGGATAAGGTTTTTCATAAAGAAGTTGATACTCCTCCTTTTAGGAGTGTAATTGGATATGGCTATACATTAAATAAAAATGAGTTCAAAAGGACTTTTAAAACTTTTAAATGGAGTAAAGTTTATGACCTTGTAGAATTTATTTTTAGTTTCTTATCACAAACACAAAGATTAAAAGAATATGCAACTGTATTTCAACAAGCAATAAACCAAATCTTTGAAGAAGAATATGCTCCTTATAGAATGGTTGAAGGATATGTAACACCTGTTACCAATGAGTATGAAATACAAACTATTAAGGAAGCTTTAAAAAAAGCAGATAAATATCAACCTGTAAAAGAACATTTAGAAAAGGCGTTGACACATTTATCAAATAGAGCAAATCCTGATTATGTAAACTCAATAAAAGAATCTATTAGTGCATTAGAAAGCTTAGCTAATCTGATACTTAACACTTCAGGGAAAACATTAATACAAATTCATGAAAAGTTATGTAGGCAACTAAAATGTCCAGAGCCAATAAAGAAACAAATTAAAGAATACTATGACTGGGCAAGTAAGGAAGAAGGGATAAGACATGGAAAAATCAAAGGAAAATCAACTATTGGGCAAGCTGAAGCAAAATTATTTTTAGTTCAAACATCTGGATTAGTTAATTACTTAATATCAAAAAGTTCTCAAGGAGTAAAGAATGACTAAGGAAGAAAAGGAATATTACCTTGACCTTTATAAAAAGGAAAGGGAACTTTTATTTAATTCGAAGTTAGAGCAGTCAAAAATGTTTGATAAATATATTTTCACTATTTCATCTGTAGCATTGGGTTTGTCTTTAACCTTAATAAAAGATGTCTTTAAAAATCCTGGATGGGATTTTTTATTGGCTTTAGCCTGGCTATTTTTTATTATTTCTGTTCTTTGTTCTTTACTTTCCTTTTATTTTAGTCAGAAAGTAATAGATGAACATTTAGAAATTTTAAACGAATATATAGGGTCTCTTCTTAATAATATTGAGTTTATGGATAAAGAAGTTAAATTCTCCAAATTTGTTGATGTTGCTAATTTAATATCTTTCTTATTTTTAGCCCTTGGTTTATTAATTTTATTCATTTTTTACATAAAAAATATCTAAAAACGGAGGTGTTCACTTATGAGTGATAAGAATTTTAAAAAACTTAATAAAGGTTTTAATCCCCCAAAACCATCTGCCCCTAAAGGTAGTAATACAGGTAAGAAAGGTTTTAATCCACCTAAAGCACCTAAACCACCAACTAAAAATCAAACAAATAATAATAAATAGAGGTTATAAATATGATAACAATGGAAAGAATAAATTTTTATAAAGAAACAAGCTTTAAAGATACAGAAATAGGAAGGATAGCAGAGGATTGGAAAATAGTTATGTTAGATGAAAAAGTAGACATATTAGACAAGTATAGGATGCCTTTAAAAGAACAAGAAAGAAAAGAAAAAAAAGGAGTTTATCCATATTGTGGAGCTAACGGGATTATTGACTATATAAATGAATATATATTTGATGGAGAATATGTATTATTTGCAGAAGATGGGGGATATTTTGAAAAATTTGAAAAATCGGCATACTTAATGAAAGGTAAGTTTTGGGCTAATAATCATGTTCATATATTACAAGCTAAAAATGGATTAATAAATCTATTTCTTTACTATTCTTTAATTTATTTGGATTTGACTCCATATGTTGTAGGTTCAACAAGAAAAAAACTTAATCAAAGTGCTTTAAAGTCTATTAAAATCCCCTTCCCTCCTTTAGAAGAACAAAAAGCCATAGCAAAAGTTTTAAAAGACTTTGATGATTTATTGGAAATCATAGACAAACAGATAAAAAAACTTGAAAGAATAAAAAAAGGCTTAATGAATGAGTATTTTACTAAAGGAATTTTTAAGCATGAAAAATTTAAAAATACAGAGATAGGAAGTATACCGGAAGCGTGGGAAATTGTAAAAGTAAAAGATTGTATTTATAGGATTATATCTAAAAAAGGGTTAAAAGAAAATGAAATTAAAACTTCAGGGAAATATCCAATTATAAGTCAAGGAAAAGAGAAAATTTTAGGATTTACTGATAACCAGAAGGAAATAATTAATGAAGATTTACCTTTGATAGTTTTTGGAGACCATACTTGTGAGGTCAAATATGTAAATTTTCCTTTTGCTGTTGGAGGTGAAGGTGTAAAATTACTTAAACCTTTATCAGATATTTATCCTCTTTTCTTTTACTATGCTTTGAAAAAATTTAAACCAAAAGCTGAACATTATAGAAGGCACTTTAAATTGCTAAAGGATAGAATTATTCTCCTTCCCTCTTTAGAAGAACAAAAAGCCATTGCAGAAAGATTAAAAGCAGTAGATGATTTAATAGAAACAAAACAAAAAGAAAAAGAGCATTTAGAAAGAGCTAAAAAGAAAGTTATGGATTTACTTTTAAGTGGAAAGGTTAGGATAAAAAATTAATAACATAAAGAGGTATATAAATGCCTATAAAAGAGGAAATAGTTCAAAAAAAGATAGAAGAAAATTTAAAAAATATAGGGTGGCAGTTAACCACAGAAGATACTATCAAACCTCATCAAACATTAGATAATTACATAGTAGAGGAAATATTTTTAAATCAATTGGAAAAAATAAACGATAAACTCTTATCAAGGCTAACAAATGAGGAAAAAGAACAAGTTCTAATAAATGCCAAAAATATCTTTTTGAGAGAAACAAGCCCTATAAAAGCTTTAAATTATTTGAAATTTGGGATAAAAATAGAAATACTAAGAGGAAAAAAAGGTAAAGAAATAATTGAAATAAAACTTATAGATTATAAAAATCCTCAAAATAACATATTCCAATTTTCACCAGAAGTTAAATATAAAGGAACTCCAAGGGACACTAAGCCAGATTTTACACTTTTTATAAATGGTATTCCAATAGTAATAATAGAAGCTAAGAGAGAATTCGCAGAAGAAGACACATATATTAAAGCCATTAACCAAGTTTTAGATTATGAAAAAAGAAGCCCAAAACTTTTTAACTTTGTTCAATTTGCAGTTGCTTATGGAGATAAAAAAGGATATTTCCCAACCTTCCCAAATCCTGACAAAGAAAAAAGAACTAAAAAGTTAGAAGTATGGAGAAATGAAAACAAAGAAAAAAATATATTTCATCTATTAGAACCTTTAAGAGTTTTAGAAATAATTAAAAACTTCACATTTTTCATAAAGAAAGACGGAAAACTAAATAAAATAATTCCAAGATACCCACAATATTACGCAGTAAAAAAAGCATTTTTAAGAATAAAAAATTACATAGAAGGTAAAGACTATAAAAACAAAGGCTTAATATGGCATTGGCAAGGTTCGGGAAAAAGTTATGAAATACTGTATCTAACAGATATGTTTATGGAGCAATTTATAGAAAAAAACCCTCATGTTTTTGTAATGATAGATAGACAGGATTTAGAAAAACAACTAAATGATGAGTTATTTACCCCCATAGAAAACACATTCTTTAAATCCTATTACAAGAAAATAGAAAGCATAAAAGAGCTAAAAGGAGTAATAGAAAATATAAAATCCCAAGAAGAAAACTCTACCTTAACTTTTAAAGGTGTTTATCTTGTAATGATGCACAAATTTAAACAAGAGCAGCTAAATGAATTTTTAGAAAACTACGAAGAAATAAAAAAGAAAGAAATACTAATACTTAGAGATGAAGCTCATAGGACAGAATACGGACTTTTAGCAACTGTTAGAAATGCAATATTTAAAAATGCCCTAAGATTTGGTTTCACAGGAACACCTATAAATAAGATAGAAAAGAATACATTTCAGGAATATGCCTATCCACAAGAAAAAGAATTTTACCTTGATAAGTTCTTTATAGAAGATTCATTAAAAGATGAATTTACTCTCCCATTGGTATGTAGAGCGGTATTAATTGACAATTTAAAATTGAACATAACAGAAGAAGAAATTAAAAATATACTAATCCAACACCAATTAGATGAAAATGTTGAAATAGATGAAAAGAAAGTAAAAGAAAAACTAAAAATAAGCGATTTACTATCAGCAGAAGACAGGATAAAAAAAGCAGTTGAGTATATAGCCGAAAATATAGAAAATGATACAGAAGGATTTAAATATAAAGTCTTTATCGTAGCTCATGATAGATTAGCATGTGTAAGATATAAAAAATATTTAGATGAAATACTAACTCAATATTTTGGAGAAGAAGCTAAAAATTGGTCTCAAATAGTTATGACTTATCAAGCAGTAGAAGGTCAGCAAGAGATTGAAGAATATAAAAATTATATAGAAACTAAATATAATCAGAAATGGGAAGATTTAAATAAAAGATTTTCAGAAGAATTTAAGTCTCCAGATAATCCTTTAAAAATACTAATAGTAACAAATATGCTATTAGAAGGATACGATGCTCCAATTTTGAAGGTAATGTATTTTGATAAACTAACTTCAGACCAACGTCTTTTACAAGCAAGTGCAAGAGCAAACAGAACAAGGGGAGATAAAAAATTTGGACTTATTGTTGATTTAACAGGGGTATTAATTGAAAACTATAAAAAAGCACTATCTCAATATAACATATACGAAGATGAAGAAATAAAAGAAGATTTAGCAAAACACGCATTTGTAGATGCAGAAGAAATATGGAAAAGCTTTTTAGAAAATTATGAAGAATTTAAAAATCTATTTTATAAAATTACAAGAATTAATTGGGAAGATTTTTCCGAGCAGTTAGGAAAAGGAGAAATAAATAAGGAAAAATATGAAGAAATAATTGGAATTATAGCTTCTCACCCAGATGTAAACCTTTTACTTTCCCAGCTAAAAGAAACCATAGATTTATATAAAGCAGTTGGAACATATCCAGATAAACTTAAATATACAGATACTTTTGAGTGGTTAAAAATTCTTTATTACAACATTAAAAAGTTAGAAAAACCTAAAAAAACATACATACCATGGAACGAAATAAAAAAAGAATTAATTGATAAACTTTCTTTTAATCCTTTTGAAGAAATTGGTGAAATAAAATTAGATGAAGAAAGCATTGAGAAATTAAAAAGCGAAAAAAAAGCTGTATATATCACTGCAAACCTTCTTTACTCCTTAATGGAAGAATTTGAAGACAAAACAGAGCCACTATATAAAGAACTATATGATAGATTAAAGGACATAAAAAACAGATTTATAAAAAGACAGGAAAAAGTAAAAAATATTTTAAAAGAGCTTTACGAAGTAAAAAAACAGGAAGAAGAATATAAGCAGAAAACAGAAGGACTTAAAGCTTCAGAAAAAATTATTTATAACCTCATAAAATTACTCCAGTTAAAAGGTTTTTCTAAAGTAAAATTAGAAAAAACAAAGATAGCTTTAAAAAAGATAGAAAACAGAAAAGTAATACCTTCAACTTTTTGGAACGAATTAAAAAAATCACTTCACATGGATTTAAGATTAACAATAAAAGATATAAAAGAAAGAGATAAATTAATAGAACTGCTGGTAGAAGAATATATAAAACCATTACTGGAGAAAAGAGAAAATGACTAAAAAAGAAGTAAAAGATTTACTATTAGAAGCAAAAAAAGAGCTAAAAATTGATGAAGATATAAAGCTTACTATTAGACCAATGAAAAAGAAAATAGCAAGTATTTCATTGACAAACAAAAATTTGTCAATAAATAAAAACTTTTTAGAAAATGCATCATTGGAGGAAGTTAAATATGTTATATTCCATGAACTTCTCCACCTAAAGTATGGAGTATTTCACACATATAAGTTTAAAAATGAATTAAGAAAATATTTTCAAACAATGGATTTATTGTGAGATTTAGTTATGGAGAATATTCTCTTAACTGAGTTAATGAAATTATTTTCTGAAGAAAGTGAAAAAAATTACTTACATTGAACAGAATTTAATAGAAATGAAAAAACTTTTTAATGCTTCTATAAAGAATTTATTAGACATACACAATCCATTAAGAGTAAATAATTTGGCTTATTCAGTTAGGGAACTTTTATTCTATTTTCTCCAAAAAAAGCACTAGATGAGAAGATAAAGAAATATATATAGTATAAGCCAATAAAAGATAAAAACTCACCAACAAGAAGAGAAAAAATCTATTATATAATATATTTAATTAAGATTTAACAGAAGATTTTATAAAGAAAAAGAAATCTTCTGAAGAATTATTTGAAATTTATATAACAAAAAACTTGGAAATATAGACTTTATCAAAGAAGCTTTAAGTAGTTGTAATCTTGGTTTAAAAAACACTGTAAAACATGTAAACTGTTGCTGTCAGTGAAACTAAAAACGTTAAGATAAGAAAAAAATTGTTAAATTTCCCGTTTACATTATCACCTAAAATCTTTTTATTATTTCCAAGAACAAATAATAAACCACTTAAAACAGGAAGAAGAATGCCGTCAAAAACCTGACTGTAATAAAGGGCATCTACTGCTGATATTCCAAGAAGATTAATTAAATCCCCAACAAAAAGAGAGCCTAAAAAAACAAGATAAAAACCTTTTGCATCA
>JALSSE010000298.1 GCA_026984415.1 Hydrogenothermaceae bacterium
TGATTAAACTTGTTGAAAAGAAAAAGATAAAATCAAATCCACTGAAAGATTTCATAGCTGCTGTCAGTACTGGAGTTGTTGGGAATGAAGTTGTTTTAGATTTAAATTTTAAAGAAGATTCATCGGCAAAAGTTGATATGAACCTTGTTATGACAGGAAGGGGAGAGTTTGTAGAAGTTCAGGCAACAGGTGAAGAATACTCATTTACCCAGGAAGAATTTGTAAAAATGATTGAATACGGAAAAATAGGAATCCAGAAACTTGTAAAAATACAGCAGGAATTTATAGAGGGTATTCCTTCAATAAACCACTGGAAAAGGAAAGATATTAAAGAGTTTGTTTATATAGATGATTGAAAATTAAGAAAATTTTTCACAAAAATTCTTTTTAGTTTTAGACATATATTTTTTTATTTAGTAAAATAGTTGTTTGGTCAATTTTATTTGGAGGAAGCATATTGGAAAGTCTTATAATCCTTGGTTCCCAGTGGGGTGATGAAGGTAAAGGGAAAATTGTTGACCTTTTAGCCCCAGAATACGATTATGTGGTTAGATATCAGGGGGGAAGTAATGCAGGACATACTGTAATTGTTGGAAATAAAAAATACACTTTACATTTAATACCTTCTGGAATACTACATCAGGGAAAAAAGAACGTTATAACAAACGGTGTTGTTATCAGTTTAGAAGAACTTTTAAAAGAGATGGAAAGCGTAAAGGAAGTTAGTGGAGATTTTGAAGGTAAACTTTTTATCAGTGAAAGGTCTCATATAGTTTTTCCTTATCATAAAATTTTAGATAGTCTTTCTGAAAAATCAAAAGGAAAAGATAAAGTAGGAACGACATTAAAAGGAATTGGTCCTGCATACATGGCAAAATATGCAAGAACTGGAATAAGAATGGTTGATTTATTTGACCCTCCTTACTTCAAACACAGATTAGAAAATGCCATGAATGAAGCGAAAGAAATTTCTGAAAAAATATACGGTGAAAAATTTACATTAGATTTAAATCAGCTTTACGATGAAACATTAAGAAATTTTGAAAAGATAGCACCTCTTGTGACGGATACTTCTCTCCTTTTACATAATGCATTAATGGACGGTAAAAAAGTACTGTTTGAAGGTGCACAGGGAACAATGCTTGATGTAGATATGGGAACTTATCCTTATGTAACCTCTTCAAATGCTTCAGCCCTTGGAATTTGCAACGGGACAGGGGTTGCTCC
Organism: Hydrogenothermaceae bacterium; assembly: GCA_026984415.1. The sequence goes on from JALSSE010000298.1 coordinate 1,228, forward strand.
AAAACACATTGGAAAAGCAAAGGTTTATGGGGTAAGTAAAGCTTATGTTACAAGGGTAGGAGAAGGACCATTCCCAACAGAATTAAAAGATGGAGATGGAATAAAATTAAGGGAAGAAGGACATGAATTTGGTTCAACCACTGGAAGACCAAGGAGATGTGGTTGGTTAGATTTGGTAGCTTTAAGATTTGCATGCAGAATTAACGGAATAGATGGTCTTATTATTACAAAATTAGATGTTTTAGACCATTTTGACAAAATAAAAGTCTGTGTTGCTTATGAATATGAAGGAAAAGAAATAAGAGATTTTCCAGCATCTTTAAAAATATTAGAAAAGTGCAAGCCTATTTATAAGGAGCTAAAAGGATGGGATAAAAATACACAGGGATTAAAAGATATAAGTGAACTTCCTGAGGAAGCGTGGGAGTTTATAAAAGTAATTGAAGAAGAAACTGGTTCAAAGGTTGTAATGCTTTCTACAGGTCCAGAAAGAACAGAATACACGTGGGTAGACAAAGTTTAGTGGAGGAAAACCTATGGAAATGCCAAGTGCAGCAGAAAGGTTAATAAGTGCAGGTACAGAATATTTCCCTTTCATAATAGGTTTGTTAATTTCTATATTTGTAATAGCTGGGATTTCTTTTGTCGTGCTGAGTATTCTTAATAAGAAAAAACCAGTTGAAGATAGAAGGTCAAATTTTTTCCTGTTTATCGTTTCCCTTATGATTGGATTTTTTATAACTTCCCTATTTTTTGTTTACAAAGTTGTGTTAATGGGATTAGAACATTTGTTTCAATAAAGGAGAAAAATGAATAATTTAATATTAAATAAAAATGACAGCATAATTAAGCTGATAGACTTAAAAGTAAAAAATTTAGAAGATGTTGATAAACTAAAAGAAATTTCAGTTAATTTCA
>JALSSE010000299.1 GCA_026984415.1 Hydrogenothermaceae bacterium
GCAAATGCAAATTATTTGCAAATATTAAAACACAAAATAAATTCAAATGCAAACTATTTGCAATAAATATAGAAAAAGATTCACCCTTTGTGATTATTCAATGGTTTAGAAGAAATCTATAAAAAAATAAAACAGTGTTTGATTTTTTGAAAAATTTTTTGTTATAATACTTTCAGTCTTATTATAGAAAATCTAATAATCTACATTTTTGAATATTAATCTGTAATAAAGCCTTAATATAAAAATTAAATAAAACTCAGGAGGTTATATCTATGGCAAAGGCTACAATTGTATGGACAAAGATTGACGAAGCACCAGCTCTCGCAACTTATTCAGAATTACCAATTATGAGGGCTTTCACAAAAACAGCAGATGTAGAAATTGAATTGAGAGACATTTCTCTGGCAGGAAGAATTTTAGCACAGTTTCCAGATTTATTACCAGAGGATAAAAGAGTACCTGATGAACTTTCTTACTTAGGGGAGCTTGTGTGGAAACCAGAAGCAAACATTGTAAAACTTCCTAATATTTCTGCCTCCTTACCACAATTAAAAGAAGCTATAAAAGAATTACAGGAACAGGGATACCCATTACCTGATTATCCAGAAAATCCACAAACAGATGAAGAAAAAGATATAAAAGCAAGATACGACAGATGTATTGGTTCTGTTGTTAACCCAGTTTTAAGACAGGGTAATTCAGATAGAAGAATAGCACCAGCAGTTAAAAACTTTGCAAAACAACATCCCCACAGAATGAAAGATGTAAGTCCAAAGTCTGAAAGTTATGTAGCACATATGAAAGCAGATGATTTTTATGAAAATGAAAAATCAGTAACTTTAGAAAAAGATACAACTATAAGATACGAATTTGTTGATGAGAACGGAAATGTAGAAGTTCTTAAAGAAATAGAAGTTGGAAAAGGTGATGTTGTAGATGGAACTTTTATGAGTAGAAAAACGTTAAGAGATTTTTACGGGAAAGTTTTAGAAGATGCAAAAGAAAAAAATATACTTTTCTCTTTACACTTAAAAGCTACAATGATGAAAGTCTCTGACCCTGTTATGTTTGGAGATGCTATCAGAGTTTATTTCAAAGAACTATTTGAAAAATATGGAAAAGAACTTGAAGAAATTGGATTTAATCCAAATAACGGTCTATCTGATTTAGAAGCAAGATTATCAAAATTACCAGAAGACAAACAGGAAGAAATTAAAAAAGCAATAGATGAAATTTACAAAAAACAACCAAGAATGTACATGGTTGATTCTGATAAAGGAATTACAAACCTCCACGTCCCAAACGATGTAATTATTGATGCCTCAATCCCCGCTGTTATTAAAAATGGTCTAAAAGGATGGGGTCCAAGTGGAGAAGAAGATGATACAGTAATTACTGTTCCAGACAGAAGTTATGCAACAATGTACAAAGAAATAGTTGAAGATATTAAAGTTAACGGTCAATTTGACCCAACTAAAATAGGTTCTGTTCAAAACGTTGGTTTAATGGCAATGAAAGCTGAAGAATACGGCTCACATGATAAAACTTTCTTCCCACCTGCAGATGGAAAAATTAGAATTGTTGATTCAGAAGGAAACACTCTTATGGAACACTGTGTTGAGGAAGGAGATATTTACAGAAGTTGTATCACAAAAGATGTAGCTATAAAAGACTGGGTAAAACTTGCAGTAAATAGAGCAAAAGAAAGTGGTTTACCTATTGTATTCTGGTTAGACAGCTACAGAGCACATGACCACCAGCTTATTCAGATTGTAAAAGAAGAACTTAAAAACTACGATTTATCAGATGTTGATGTTTACATAAAAGCTCCACAGGAAGCTATGAAATTCACTTTAAGAAGATTTAGAAATGGAGAAGATACTATTGCAGTTACAGGAAACGTTTTAAGGGACTACTTAACAGACTTATTCCCAATCATAGAAGTTGGAACATCTGCACGTTCACTTTCTATTGTTCCTTTAATCGCAGGTGGTGGTGTATTTGAAACAGGAGCTGGTGGTTCTGCTCCTAAACACGTTGACCAGTTCTTAAAAGAAGGACATTTAAGATGGGATTCTCTTGGTGAATTCTTAGCATTTGTAGAGTCTTTAAAATTAGCTTATAAACATTCAGGCGAAGATA
>JALSSE010000300.1 GCA_026984415.1 Hydrogenothermaceae bacterium
ATTTTCTTGCTTTTCTGAAACATTTTAAAAATTCTTTTTCATATTTTACATTTGGAGGAACAGTCAGAGGGTAAGCATACCCAGAACATATTATTTTTTTATTTAACATTTCTCCATTTGGAAGCCAGACGTAAGCAAGCAATCTTCCATATCTATCCTGTGGTTCTACATCAAATTCTAAAAATACATATTTATAGATTTTTTTTCTTCCCTTTTTTCCAATAAGGAGATTTTTTTCAGTAAATTCTTTTGCTTTTTTACCAAGAAATATTATTGTTTGGATATCTCTTCTTGATTCCTTTGATTGTATCTCTGCCCTTCTATTTGGTCTACTTTCAGGTGTATCAATACCGATTAACCTAACTGAAAATCTTAAGTTTTTTAAAGTTTTTCTGTTATTAAAGGTTGTTTTTTTTATTTTTACAATAATTGTATCCCCATCAATAACCTTAACTACTTTAGCTTTCACAAAATCATAAGGAGGTTTCCATTCTTTACCGTAGGAAACCCCAATGATTAAAAGTAAAGAAAAAATAAAGTATTTAATTTTCATTCTCAGTCCTTAACTTCAGCTTCGTCTGTTTCTGATAAAGGTTTTTTAATATGAACAGGAGAAATTTTAACAAAGTTGTCTATTTCCTCTTTAAAGTTAGACATTATAAGATTTGCCCTGTCACTATCTGTAAATGCTTTATGTTTTCTTAAAAGAGATTCTATTTCATTTATATCTTCATCGTCCATTTCATCAATAAATACATAAGAAGAATTTATGTTCTCTACCATTTCATTATCAGGGTCATAAACATAAGCGACACCACCTGTCATTCCAGCTCCAAAATTTATACCTGTTTTTCCAAGAACAAGAACAGTTCCACCAGTCATGTATTCACATCCGTGGTCTCCAAGACCTTCAACAACTGCAGTAGCTCCACTGTTTCTAACTCCAAATCTTTCACCTGCTATTCCTGCTGCATATAACTGTCCACCTGTAGCTCCGTATAAACATGTATTACCAAGTATTACATTTTCACAGCTTTTTCCTCTAAACTCTTTTGGTGGTTTGATTACTATGATTCCACCTGACATACCTTTTCCTACATAGTCATTTGCATGCCCTGTTAATGCTAATGTTAAACCTCTTACACAAAATGCACCAAAACTCTGTCCTGCAGTTCCACTTAGATTTAGTTCTATTTTTGATGTTCTTAAACCTTTATCTCCATACCTTTTAGCAATTTCATGGGCAACTCTTGTCCCAACAGAACGGTACACATTTCTGATTTTGTAAAATCCTGCGTAGTTTTCCTGTTTTTCTATGTAAGGTAAAACATCTTTTAAAATTTCTTCATCAAAAGGTTTTGAAGGTGGGTCATTTCTATCCTGTATAGATTTTATTGGTTTTCCTTTCTCAGGTTGTTTTATTACACAGCCTAAATCAACAAATTTTGCTTTAAAATGGTCTGTAGGTAAGTTAGGTTTTAGTAAATCAACCCTTCCGATAATTTCATCTAAATGTTTGTATCCCATATCAGCCAAAAACTGCCTTACTTCAGTTGCAACATAAGATAAATATCTGATTATGTGGTCTGGAGTTCCTGGGAATTTTTCCCTTAATCTTTTATCCTGTGTAGTTATCCCAACTGGACAGGTATTTAAATGACACTGTCTTGCCATTACACAACCTTCGGCAATCATTAATCCTGTACCAAATCCAAACTCTTCAGCCCCTAATAATGCTCCAAATATAATATCTCTTCCTGTTTTTATTCCTCCATCTACCCTAAGCTTTACTCTTCCTCTTAAGTCGTTATCAATTAAAACCTGTTGAACTTCTGATAAACCAAGCTCCCAGACAGTTCCAGCATTTTTTATAGAAACAAGAGGTGATGCACCTGTTCCGCCGTCGTGTCCTGATATATGGATAATATCTGCAAATGCTTTTACAACACCTGAGGCAACAGTTCCTATTCCTGTTTCTGAAACAAGTTTTACAATTACTTTTGCATTAGGATTAATCATTTTAAGGTCGTATATGAGCTGAGCTAAATCCTCTATTGAATATATATCGTGGTGAGGTGGTGGAGATATAAGGGTAACTCCCGGTTTTGCATGCCTTAAAAATGCTATGTATGCATCTACTTTCTTACCTGGAAGCTGTCCACCTTCACCAGGTTTTGCACCCTGTGCTATTTTTATTTCTATTTCTTCTGCACTATTTAAGTATTCAGGTGTTACTCCAAATCTTCCTGATGCAATCTGTTTTATTTTACTGTTTTTAATAGTTCCATATCTTGCAGGGTCTTCTCCACCTTCTCCACTGTTTGATTTTCCACCGATTGAGTTCATTGCTTCTGCTATTGTTTCATGGGCTTCTCTACTTAATGCACCTATTGACATCCCAGCCCCTACAAATCTTTTCATTATATCTTCTACTGGTTCTACTTCTTCAATAGGAATTGGAGGTCTATCACTCTGTATTTCAAATAAATCTCTAACATTAACAGGTTTTTCTTTATAAGCGTAATCTGAAAATGCCTCGTACTCTTCCCAGCTTTCCCCTCTAACAGCTCTGTGTAAAGAAGTTAAAGCTTTTGGATTCCACGAGTGGAATTCACCATCTCTTCTATGTCTGAATTCTCCATTTTGAGGTAATGCTTTTACTTCTCCAGATACTGCCTTGTTAAATCTAAGTAATACTTCCTGTGCAATCTGTTTTAATCCTATTCCATTTAACCTTGATGGAGTTCCTGGGAAATATTTATCTATAACTTCCTGACTTATACCTAAAGCTTCAAATAATGCAGAGCCTCTATAACTTTTTACAGTTGCTATTCCCATTTTAGACATTATCTTTAAAAGACCTTCATTGGTAGCTTTTTTGTAATTGTCTAATGCATCTTCAAAAGAAAGGTCAAATTTCCTGTCTTTTTCAACTAAATTTCTTATTATCTGAACTGCCAAATAAGGATTTACAAGTGTTGCTCCATATCCTATAAGAAAAGCAATGCTGTGGGTGTCCCTTGCTTCTCCTGTATCTGCAATTATACTGAACTTGCTTCTTTTTCCTTTCCTTCCCATATAGCTGTTTACTGCAGACACTGCAAGCCCCATAGGGATAGGAGCACCTTCATTTGATACGTCTCTGTCTGAAAGAATAATAATCTCTTTTCCGTTATCAACAGCTTCTTCAACCCTTTTACATATGTCTTCTAATGTTGGCTCAAGGGCTGAATCGTAAGGGTCAAAAATTGTAGGTATTATCTGGACTTTATCTGAGAATGTTTTCTTTATTTCATTTAAATGGTTGTCAAAAATAATAGGACTGTCAAACAACAACTGGTCAGCGTGTTTTGGTGTTTCTGTAAGGAAGTTTTCCTTTTTACCTACGTATGTAAGTAATGACATTACTCCCTTTTCTCTAATTGGGTCAATTGGAGGGTTTGTTACCTGTGCAAATCTCTGTTTAAAGTAAGAAGCTAAAAGTTTTGGTCTTCTTGAAAGGACGGATATTGGGGTGTCATTTCCCATTGAGTAAATAGGGTCAACCCCTTTACCTGCCATTTCTTTTATAACCATATTTATTTCATCTTTGTCATACCCGAATATAAGTTCTTCTGTAAGAACATCTTTAGGTTCAATATCTGGGTAGTCTTTTGCAGGGATAAAGACTTTAAGGTTCTCTTCAACCCACTGTTTGTATTTTTTTCCTTTAACAAGTTCATCAATAACTTCTTCTGAAAGGTAGACCCTTCCTTCATTGGTATCAATTGCTATTTTATCCCCTGGACCTAATCTTCCTTTTGAAACTATCTTTTCTTCAGGCTCTTCAACAACTCCAACTTCTGAAGCTAATATTACCCTGTCTTCTGTAATTACGTATCTTGCAGGTCTTAAACCATTTCTGTCTAATTTTCCTATTACAACATTACCATCTGTAAGGGCTATTGCTGCTGGACCATCCCATGCTTCAAATATACATGAGAAATATTCGTAAAATGCCTTTTCTTCTGGTGTTAGTCTTTTATCATTTTCCCATGCCCTTGGTATAAGTGCATTTACAGCTAATTTAGGGTCTTTTCCTGAATGAATCAAAAATTCCAATGCGTTGTCAAGTGATGCAGAATCACTATCGTCATACCTAACGATTGGAAGGATATATTCTGCATGTTCTCCCCATATTTCCCTTATATCATCAGCTTTACCATTTAGCCAGTTCCTATTTGCAGATATTGTGTTTATTTCACCGTTGTGTGCCATCATTCTAAATGGCTGTGCAAGTTTCCAGTTTGGGAATGTGTTTGTTGAATATCTCTGGTGGAATATTGCTATTCCACTTTCAAAATCCTCATCCTGTAAATCTGTAAAAAAGTATCTTAATCTTGGAGCTGTTACCATTGCTTTGTAAACAATAGTTTTACTTGAGAGGGAAGGTATATAGAAATCTTTATATTCTTCTTTGTCTGCTAATTTTTCTAATTTTTTTCTTGTAATAAACAGTTCTTTTTCAAAATTTTCAACTTCTATTCCTTCTTTAGATATAAAACCCTGGTATATTTCAGGTTCTGTTTTTTGTGCAATTTCACCTAATTCAGACCTATCAATTGGAACTTTTCTCCAACCTAAAAATTTGAAGTTTTCATTTATTATATTTTCTACTTCATCTTTCATCTGTGAAAATTTATTTTTTGGAAAAAAGAACATTCCTACTGCAAAATCTTCTGGTGAAGGTATATCAATTCCTAATTTTTTCGCTTCTTTTTCAAAAAATTTATAAGGAATCTGGGTTAGTATTCCTGCCCCGTCACCTGTCTTCCCGTCAGCACTTACTGCCCCTCTATGGTCTAAATTAGCTAATGCGTCTAAGGAGTCTTTGACTAATTTGTGGGTTTTTATACCTTTGATGTCAACAATGAAACCAACACCACAGGCATCTCTGTCTATAATATTGAACAACCTTACCACCTCATTATTTTTTTAGATTGGTAATCTATTATTATATATCAATATGAGTTAATTGGCTTGACTTTTGTCTGGATAAGGCTTGATTTAAAAAGATTCCCTTTTTAATTCTCTTTTCATTAAAAGTCTAACTGCATCTTTTGGATGTAAACCTTCATAAATTGTTTTGTAAACTGCTTCTGATATTGGAAGGTCTAAATCGTATTTTTCCTGTAATTTTTTTACTGCTTTTACTGTTTCTATACCTTCAACAACCTGTCCTACTTTTTCTAAAGCTTCTTCAACAGACATTCCCTGTCCAAAAAGTATTCCAAATCTCCTGTTCCTTGATAAATCTCCTGTTGCTGTTAAAACAAGGTCTCCTAATCCAGATAAACCGTAAAGGGTTTGGGGGTTTGCATTATAAATATTGGCAACTTTCCTCATTTCATAAAGACCTCTGGTGATTAAACTTGCCCTTGCATTGTTTCCAAGTCCTAAACCGTCGCTTATTCCAGTAGCTATTGCTATAACATTTTTAACAGCTCCACCTATTTCAGCACCTTTTATATCAAAAGAAAGGTACACCCTGAAATGTTCAGAATTTAACTTTTCCTGTGTTTTTTCTCCAATACAGGGTTCCCCTGCCAGTGTTACGGCAGTCGGTAGTTTTTTCATAACCTCCTTTGCAAAGGAAGGACCAGATAGTGCCAGAACATTTTTATAAGATGTGTTTAGTACTTCTTGAATGATGTCTGACGGAAGTTCAAGTGTGTTTATCTCAATCCCTTTTGAAGCAGTTATTACAGGTTTTTCCTGATTTACATTTACATTTTTTAGAACATCTCTAATATGCTGAACAGGTATAACAACTAATACAATATCCCCAATTTCAAAAACTTCATTTATATCATTAGAAGCAGAAATATTTTTATTTAATTTATACTCTGGAAAGTATTTTGGATTTAGATTTTTTTCATTTATAGATTTAACTATTTCATGGTTTCTATCCCACAGGATAACTTTCTTAAATTTTTCTGAAAAAAGTTGAGCTAAAGCAGTTCCCCAGCTACCAGCACCAATAATTGATAAATTCATTGTCTCTCCTTGCTAAAAATATATCGGTAGCATATAATAACTGATTATGGATTTATACATTTTACAAAAAAATTACTTGAACAAACGTGTATTAATTATAGCACTAATTTTAGGGCTATTTATCAATATCGCCATGTTAGGTGGCTTTGAGTACTATATTTCAAAAGTAAAACCAATTGAACCTCCAAAAGAACCTGTAGTAAAGCTAATAGAAATAAAAGAAAAGAAAAAAATAAAGAAAAAAAGAAGAGTTAAAAAGGTAGTTAAGAAAAAAATTGTAAGGAAAAAAGTTAAAAAGAAAAGAAAAGTTGTTGCAAGAAAACCAAAAGCTGCAAAAAAGGCAAAAAAATCTTTAACTCCTGCAGCTACCATGCCTTTACCTGAGGTAGAGAACCTTTCAGAAAAAGAGGTAGCACTGCCAGAAAGAGAAGTTGAAGTCCCATATAATACAGAGCTTGCAATAAAATCAAAAAAGATTGCGGAACCGAAAGCTCCAGAGCTTGGAAAACCAACACCTATGGTATTTGGAAAAAAACTTTCTGAACTTTTCAAAGGTGCTTCAGGTACAGGTGCAGACAGGTATATCCTTTATCAGCCTAAAACTCCTAAAATTGCATCTTCAGACTTACCTCCAACTGTTAAGGTTAAAATATTTGTTAATCCTGATGGAACAGTTGGAAGGGTTGATATCCTTACTGCAATACCAGATAAAAGAATTTATAATGAAATCTGGAATTATATCAAAAGATGGAAATTTAATCCTATTGATGAAAATGAAATCCAGTGGGCTATTGTTAAAATAAGGTTTAAACCTGAAGGTTGATAAAAAAATAGAAGGTAAACCTTTGCAGGCTTACCTCAAATGTAGAACAGAGGAGAAATAGCATGGGAAAGGGAGGGCAGCTATGCTACCTTGCTTAAATCTGGGCACTTGGCTTCTTTAATAGCTTCCTGTACTTCAGAAGCAGTTTTTATATCAAATGCATTTTCTTTTTTCAGTGTTTTTACAAATTCAGCATTTAATCTGTGTCCACCTTTAAATGAGAATATTTCACCAATTATTGGATAACCTAACAAGTACAGGTCTCCAATTAAATCAAGGGCTTTGTGTCTGACTGGTTCGTCTTCAAATCTTAAACCTTCTGGGTTTAAAACACATTCGTTATCAAATACTACAGCATTTTCAAGTGAACCACCTTTTGCAAGTCCTTTACTCCTTAAATATTCAACCTCTTCTAAGAAACAGTAAGTTCTTGCTGAAGAAACACCTTCAAAATCTTCTTTGCTTTCAGGAATGTATGTGAAAGACCTTCTTCCTATAATTTGATTATTGTAATCAGCCTGAAATGTTACTTTAAAAGAGTGGAAAGGTTTTCCTTCAATAAATTTGTCTCCATTTTCTACTTTTATATATCTGTTTATTACTGCGTAAAGTTTTTCATCTTTAAATGAATATATTCCAGCTGATTTTATTGCTTCTATAAAAGGTTTTGCACTTCCGTCTAAAATAGGAACTTCTTCATTATCAATTTTTATATAAACATTATCTATTCCTGTTAAATAAAGGGCAGCCATTAAATGTTCTATTGTTCTAACAGTCTCCCCATCTTTGTATATAGAAGTTGAAAACTCAAATCCGTGTGTATACTCTACTTTTGCAGGGATTACAACTCCGTTTTTTATAAAGTTTATTCCTTCATTTGGTCCAGCTGGTAGTAATTTTAAAGTTACTGGTAATCCAGAATGTAATCCTATTCCTTTTATTTCAACTGGCTTTCTTACTGTCCTTTGAAATTGGCAAATCATTATCTGTTTCCTCCAATTTGTACTTTAATTTTGCCTTCACTTTATATATATGCAAAAACCATGCCAATTTCTAAAATTAAAAAATTATATTATTTTCAATATCTTATACTTAATTAGTTTGTATTAACTTTTTTGCAGAAATGCATATATTTGCAAAAATGCAAAAATATTTTTGCAGAAATGCAAATAAATATATAACAGCATTTATTAATATAAAGAAATAAACTATATATCACTATTTAAAGATAATGTTTATATAGATAGTATTAAAATAAATAAATACCCTAATGTTTGGAAGACTATTCATTACTTTAGTCATAAACATATTGATAGATTTTTATTTAAAATTATAGAAAAGGAGAAATAGAATGATTGATACCAAATTTTTAAATGAAAAAGCTACAAAGTTTAAAACTGCTTTAAAAAAAATAAAATCAATTTTAGATAGAGGAGAAGAAGAATTTTTAAAAACTCCTATGTATCCTGATAGGGTAAAGTACTATGCAATAATTGCTTACGATGAATTAGAAGAAATAGCCTGTCATCTTTTAAAAAATATACTGAGAGAAAAGCATAAAGAGAATTGTCTGGAAAAGTTAGTTGATGAGCAGATTTTCCCTGCAAAGACATCAAGAATTTTTTCAGACTTTATAAATTTTAGAAAAACAATTATGGAAGAAAATTTCTCTTATTCTGAAAAGGAGCTATATTCACTTTTAAAAAGTATAGTAGAGTACCTAAATCAAAACTTTATTCCTGAACTGGCTAAAATAGTAAATGAGCTAAAGAAAAAAGAACCAAAACTATCAATACCTGTAAATGTTACAAAGGTTAATGAACAGGCTCAGGCAATAAAATCTACATTAAAGAAAATTGAAGTTTTTTTGAAAAACCCAAAAGAAGATTTTTTAAATTCCCCTTATGCAATAGACAGGACAAAATATTTTACAGTAGTAGCCCTTGACAGTGCTTTGTGGATTTGCAGACATGTTTCCAGAGCTGCAAAACTTCCCCGTTCAAAAGAGTGTTTTTTAAATCTTGCTGAAAATGGAATTATTTCAAAAGAAACAGGGGAGAAGCTACAAAATTTAGCAAACTTAAGGGAAAAACTTGTTAACCCAACTGAAGAAATTGATTTAGACAAATTTTACGATGAAATAAAAGGTACACTACCTTATTTTTTAACATTTATAAGAGAAGTAGCTTCTGCTATAGTTGGGAAGAAAAATAGCAGTAATCAAAAGTCTTAAGTTAAGTTATAATAAATAATTTAAAACACAATTAGGAGGCATTAATGTCTGAGGAAATTTTAGAAAGTAGAAAAAAAATTATAGAAGAATTAAAAAAGAAAGGGATTAACCCATATCCACATAAATTTGAAATAACTGCAACTTTAGATGAAATAAGAAAGAAATACGAATTAGAACCTGATAAAAATAAAGAATATTCAATAAAAGGAAAAATAAAAAGGGTATCAAAAAGGGAAGACAAATACATCATAAGATTTTCAGATTTAGAACAACCTGTTGAAATTCAGGTAATTATTCCACAGGATAAAGGGAAATTTGCTCCAAATCTTGTAGGTGTATTTAAAGGATATTTAGATAGGGTAGATGCAAAACTTACATTAATAGCTGAAGAATTTATAGAAAATGGGGAAGGTGAACCAGTCCATACAATTAAAGAACAGTTTGATAAAGACCCAAACAGAGAAAAGGTAAAAGTCGCAGGAAGATTAATAGCATTAAGAGACCAGGGAAAAGCAGCTTTTGGACATATCCAAGATGCAGACGGAAAACTCCAAATATACTTCAGAAAAGATACATTAGGAGAAGAAAAATATTCAGAAGCAATGGATATTATTGATGTTGGAGATATAATTGGGGTTGAAGGTGAGCTTTTTAGAACAATGACAGGGGAGCTAACTGTTGAAGTTTTAGATTTTAAACTACTTGCAAAATCTTTAAGGGCTTTACCTGAAAAATGGCACGGATTAAAAGATGTAGAGCAGAGATACAGACATAGATACCTTGATTTGATAGCAAATGCAAGGGTTAGGGAAATCTTTAAAATCAGGTCAAAAGCAATAAAAAGTTTAAGGGAGTATTTAGAAAGTAAAGGATTTATGGAAGTTGAGACACCAATACTTCAGCCAGTTGCCTCTGGTGCCCTTGCT
>JALSSE010000301.1 GCA_026984415.1 Hydrogenothermaceae bacterium
GAAACGTATCATCTTGGGAATAGATAATTTTCGCAAGCGATAAAAACCAACAAACCAGCCTAAAGTTCTGAAAGGAAAAAAAGATGGAAAATCCTAGCAACAATGATGATAACAATAGTACCCGGCGCAGTATTTCCGAAAAAATACAGGATTATGTTCTGGAGCATCTATTGACGGTAATGTGGAGCTTTTCTCTATTAATAGGTGGGTTTATTTTTTGGCTTTATTTTTTCCAAATTGAATATCTACCAGATCTGAATTTTCAGGAAATTATTTTGTTTTTAGCCGCAGCTGCATTGCTTGGGCTTGTTTATGTATGTGGTTTTTTTATCTTACTTTTATCACCGACAATCATCTATAGTTTGTTTTTGTGGGAAGGTATTGTGCAGAATGAAGACAAAGGGAGTAAACAAATTAATGATTGGTTAAAAAATGATATAGCACGAAAATTTATGTTTTTTAGCTTAACATGTATTTTAGGGATAGTTTTTATTTACCATCAGGCTGATAAATTAAGAGAATTAGTCAAGGTTTTTGGTATTGTTTTTGGTATTAGTATAGTAATTGTTATAGTTCAGCTCTTATGGATTTTTTTTCAGGAAAAATTTTCATTTTCGAAAAAGATTTCACAAATGTCTTGGAAAGAAAATATTATTAGTTGGTTTTTTTTGTTCTTATTACAATTATGTTGGTAATTGGATATGGAAAATTATTACCAGAAGTCTCAATAAATGGGCGTGTGTTTTTTCTTGTTATTATTTTAATAGCAAACTTTTGCGCAATTTTTTTATGAGAACATCCCGAAAAACCCAAATTATATTGGTCTTTTTCATTGATTTCATTGTTTTTTATTATTTTGCTCATATTCCCTGTTCCAAAGGCAGTAATAGCGAATTTCCATTTAGGAAATTTTCCAGCAGAACATTTTTTGGTAGATAAGCAGGGGTGTAAAATTTTTAAACATTATGGCTTGGTGTCTGAATCAGATGAAAACGGAAAATCTGATGAATGTATGTATAAAAACATTACAATACTGTCTCGCTTAGGTCGTGAATTTCGGCTTGAACAAGAAATTAATAAAGAAGAAACCGTTATTTTCAATATCCCCAAACAGCATGTGCTTTCCTGGAGTGTTACTAAGCCAAGGCCAAAAGAAAAAAAATCTGATACCAAACTCAAGTAATTTATCGGTAGACGTCTGTTTTCCAGTTGCGGTTTTGCTTTCGTCAGTGAAAGGCAGAAAGCTGGCTGGAGTTTCTGGAATTAGCTATTAAGAGTTGCCGCAGCTTGGAAAAATAATAATAGCCCTCATCTTAATAGCATACAATTCATAATATCTCTGATTGTATCTAATATTTTTTGTAACTATTCGGCGTATGTAATTTAACAAAAATTAAATATCAGTAGCTTATGGAAGAAGTGTATGTGTCATGGATGACACAATCAAAACTACAGGGACGTATTTACGGCGTCTTCTGGAATAAGTTACTGATATTGAAACTATCAATACGCTGAATAGTTACCATTTTTTTATTCAGGAGGAAGGAAATGTCAACAAATAAAACTCAAAACCCCAGAAATGCTGCCCGTGACGTTGTTATGCAAAATAAGGATATTGAGGATGAAATCCGTCGGATTGTTGTGCAAACGGTAAAAGAAGGGGATCTTCAGCCCGAAGCTATAAAACAGACTTTGAATGATGTTCTTGAGGGATCGCTGGAAGCATTAAATGCACAATCCAGTGTTGATAAGGAGGCGTTAAAACAGGTGGTTAACGGGATAGATTTGGGGCTGAGTCAAGTTGCCGAAGCTTCCAAACTGGCCATTGAAGAAGCGAGCGGCAATTTTAAAGAATTTACCAATCATGACTTGAAAAGGGCTTTGAATGATTTAAAAGACCTGGAAGTCTTGTTTTTTGAAACCATGAACGATGTTGCTAAAAAAGGGACAGATACCCTGCATGAAACAATAAGGGAATTCATTGACCATACAAAAAATACTGGTTCTTCAGTTAGCAATACTGTCGAGGAAATTTTAACAGGACTCCATCGCGCATTGACTCAGTCGAATCGACTCAAGGATATTGAAATTGCGGATGTCGCTAAATCAACAGGTGTCACAATTGCCA
>JALSSE010000302.1 GCA_026984415.1 Hydrogenothermaceae bacterium
TTAATTATATATATCATCAAAAGGATTAGTCGCTGCACCTTCTCCAATAGTTTCCCTCATACCTTTTAATGAAGGAGAATGGCATACCCTTGCACAGTTATCTATATGTGGAGAACCTACTACTTTTCTTGTAAATTTTTGAAAAAGATAACTACTTTCACAGCTTGTTCTTGCGCCACCAATTCCAGCAAAAGAATAAGAGCCGTACTTTTCAATTATCTGTTTTAATTTCCAGCCTGTAATATCATAAGCAAGGTCAAAAGGTGATTCAAACCATTGTTCATCAAAATCATCTAACTGGCACAACCTTTTTCTAATATATGCTGGGAATTCTTCATAGTTCTTTTCAATAAAAGTCTTTTTTATAAGAGGTGATTTTATCCTTTCTGGAGAATAAACAAAATCCCATCCTTTCTTGCCCTTTATACATAACTTGCCTCTACTTACAACCCCTTCCTTCTGGGCAAACATTTTGACTATTTTTCCATTGTGTATTTCAGCAGATATATCACATCCAACACCACAGTAAGTACATACTGTATCTAATATCCTCATTTTTTTCCTCTGAAATTTTTAAAAAATTTAACATAGAAAAGAACAGATTTTTTATGAAAAACTACATATTTTTGATAGAATTTGATTCATTTTCAACATCTGTAGGAATAGATTTTATAACTTTTACCCCTACACCGTACTCATAGACCATTTTTCCTCCTATATTACCCTGATAAGCAACCAATCCACTACTTAATAAAGCTAAAATTAGAAATAATAATCTTAAAAATTTAATTTCTCTAAAAAACATTAATAGCCTTATTCCACCTAAAACAGTAAATATCCAAGGTAGAATTTCCCCTATCTCTTCATGGGTATCTAAAAGTTCTTTTGCAGTTCCATAAATATTTTCCTCAACAATTTCTGCAGCCTGGTCACCTGTTAGCATTGCTCCCCATACAGCAATAACACCAAACATAAACGTCCAGAAACCTGCATGTTTTAAACTTTTTAATCTAAAAATCAAAAATAAAATTTCAAAAACAACACCTGTTATGGTTAAGGCTATGGCAAAATGAACAACAGGTGGATGAATTTGTGTTAGAAGTTCCATATTTATACCTCTTTTAGTTTTAAGTATAAAATCTAAAGAAGGTTATAACAAGAGGAAGTTAATAACTTCTAAACTCCAAATCCACTTTTGTAAACCATCCACATAAGAAGGAAAATTGTAAAAAGCTGAAGGATAAGAACTGCTATTAATGAAGGGAAACTGGCATTTTGTCCGTATTCTTCTAAATGTTCAATCTTTAGAGCTTCTTGTTTTAATTCTTTTAAGTCAGTTTTTATTTCCTGTAGTTCTTTTTTTAGCTCTTGAAGTTCTTTTTCCATTGCATCCCACTCCTTGATTATTTAATTATAATTATATCACCAGAAAACACTATTTAGAATAAAAAGGAGAGTACAATGGCAAAAAAATTTAGAATAGAAAAGGACTCTATGGGAGAAGTAAAAGTTCCTGCAGATGCTTATTATGGAGCACAGACACAGAGGGCTGTAAATAATTTTCCTGTAAGTGGAATACAGATGCCTTTTGAATTTATAAAAGCTCTATCTATAGTTAAGCTGGCTGCTGCAAAAGTAAATATGGAATTTGGATTTTTAGATAAAAAACTTGCAAAAGCAATAATTCAGGCAGCTGAAGAAATTATAGAAGGTAAAATAAAAGACCAGTTTCCTGTTGATATTTTTCAGACTGGTTCAGGAACATCAACAAATATGAACATAAATGAAGTAATTGCCACCCGTGCAAATGAAATTCTTACAGGTAAAAGAATAACAAAAAATCCTGTTCATCCTAATGACCACGTAAATTTTGGACAATCCAGTAATGACGTCATACCAACAGCAATACATGTATCTTCATTTATTGAAATAAAAGAAAACCTTTACCCTGCTTTAAAAAAACTTGAAAGAATTTTAGGAAAAAAAGAAAAAGAGTTTGATAAGGTCATAAAAATAGGAAGAACACATCTACAAGATGCAACACCTATAAGATTAGGGCAGGAATTTAGTGGATATAAAACTATGATTAAACATGGGATAAAAAGAATAAAAAATAC
>JALSSE010000303.1 GCA_026984415.1 Hydrogenothermaceae bacterium
TTAAATGGATTACTTTCTAAAAATGTAAAATACATTTCAAAACCTTTTGATATAAATTTCTTTAAAGAAAGTTTACAGGAAGCACTGAGTAATGAACCTTTTTAAAAGTTTAAGACACAGACTTATTTTTTCGTTTTTAGTTGTAAGTTTAATTCCATTTATTCTAATCCTTGTATTTTCAATAAATGAAGGTAAAAAATCAATAATCTTAAATATAAAAGAAGAGCTTAAATCTAAAAATTTACAGACTGTAAAAATTATAGAAAAAGATTTCAGTTATTTAAAAACACAGATGGGTTTTTTAGCCCAAAATCAAATAATGGATGACATACTTGTTAAAGATATAGATAAAAGAATACTTAAATTTTTACGCTCAGCCCAAAGTAGCAGTTCATTAAAAGGAATACTGTTTGTAACAGACAAAAAAGGAAAAATAGTTTCTTCAACAGATATGAGTTTATCTGGAAAAGTCTTTCCAATTGAAAATTTAGATACAGATAAAATTAAAGTTATAAACTATGGAAAAAACTATTTTTTAATATTCAGCCCTGTATATGCCTCTTTTACAAAGAACAAAATTGGTTATTTAATATACCTTATAGACATACACAGTTTAGAAAAGCTTGTTCAGGATTCTAAAGGTTATTTTACTATTATTTACAACAAAAAATATCTATCTAATAAAAGGTTTATTAAACCAGAAAATAATAAAGGTTTTTTAGAAACAGCAAATGTTTTTATGTTTTACTCTACCCTATCAAAAAATCTATTTTCAGATGACTGGTATATAATCTCTGGAACATACAAAGCAATAGTTTTAAACCCAATTCGCAAAATCCAGTTCAGTTTTATTTTTATTGGTCTGGTGGGTATATTCGGCATAGTTTTACTTTCATTCTTTATTTCTAAAAACATAATAAATCCTATTGAAAACTTATCATTTTTAGCAAGGGAAATAGCCAAAAATAAGGATTATTCAAAAAGAATAGAAATACATTCGTCAGACGAGTTAGGAAACCTCTCAACTTCTTTTAATCACTTGATATCAGAAATTGAAGAAGCATTCAAAAAATTAGAAAGAGAAAGTAAAGAAAGGCTGTTGTTATTTACAAAACTTGTTGAATTTTTTAACGACATAACAAAAACAAAAAATGAAAAAGAAATTATCCAGCTTGTAGAAAACAAAATTAAAGAATTTTTAGAATGTAAAAGCGTTAAATTTTCTAACAGAGGAAAAATAGGAAATTCTTACTGTTTCCCTGTAAAAATAGACCTTGAAAAAACAGAAAAATTTGAAGGTTTCTTATGTTTTGAAATACAAAAAGAGATAACAAGAGAAGAAAAAAAATTCCTACAATCAATCTCTAAAATGGTTTCCCTGTGGATTGAAAGACTAAAAATAATGGATATGCTACAGGAATTACTAAAGAAAGCTGAATCTTCTTCAAACGCAAAATCTGCATTTATTGCAAATATGTCCCACGAATTAAGGACTCCTTTAAACTCTATTATCGGCTTTTCACAATTTATGGAAACAGCTGAAGATTTACCTGAAGAATACAGGGATATTGCCAGAAATATAAAAATTTCTGGGGAACATCTTTTATCGTTAATAAACGACATTTTAGATTTTGCAAAGGTAGAATCCCAAAAAGTAAAAATAGTAGAAGAAAAATTTTATATTGTTGATTTGATTAAAGAATTAAATGCGATAATAAAGCCTATGGCAGAGGAAAAAAGTTTAAAACTGATATTCCCTGAAAATCAAAATTTTGAGATATGTACTGATAAAAAAGTTTTAAAACAGATTTTGCTAAACATACTTTCAAATGCCGTTAAGTTCACCGAAGAAGGTTTTATAAAATTCAGTATAGAAAAGAAGGGAAAAGAAATAACATTTATAATAGAAGACACAGGAATTGGTATTGCAAAGGAAAATTTAGACAAAATTTTTGAAGATTTTGAACAGATAGAGAACCCTTTACAGAAAAAGTATAAAGGAACAGGATTAGGTTTAGCTCTTGTGAAAAGATTAGTAAAACTTTTAAATGGAGAAATAAAAGTAGAAAGTGAAGGAATTGGAAAAGGTTCAAAATTTATTATAAAG
>JALSSE010000304.1 GCA_026984415.1 Hydrogenothermaceae bacterium
CCACTAAACCTTAAATTAGAAACAGAAAATATACATAAAATTTTAGATAAAACCATTTATTCATTTGAAAAGCAGTACCCTCAGATTAAATTTGAGAGGTATTACGACCCAAGTTTACCAGATATAATGGTAGATAGAGAGCAGATTTTAAGAGTTTTTACAAACATTATACGAAATGGCATTGAAGCAACAAAAGGAAAAGGAAAAATTACCATAAAAACAGGAATTTCATGGGACAAGATTTACAGCCCAAGAGGGAATAATATATTCATCCATATAAAAGATTCAGGTAAAGGTGTTCCTGAAGATATGGTTGAGAAACTGTTCCTACCTTTCAGCTCAACAAAGAAAAGCGGAATGGGAATAGGTTTATCATCTTCATATAAAATAGTAAAAGAACACAACGGGATTTTAAGATATCTTGGAGATTCAATATTCGAAATAATCCTTCCAATAAAACAGTAGAGGTAAAAATGAAAGCTGTTGTATTTGACGATGAAAGAACAATCAGGAATGTTCTAAAAAAAGTACTTGAAAAAGAAAACATACAGGTAAAAACCTTTGAATTCGGTAAAAATGCTGAAAAAATAGTAAAGGAAGAAAAACCAGACATTGTATTTTTAGATATATCGTTAAAAGATTCAAATGGTCTGGAAATATTGAGAAATATAATTTCACAGGAAGAACATCCTTTTGTAGTTATGATATCAGGACACGATGAGTATAACTATCTAATAGAAGCAATGAAATTAGGTGCTTACGATTATATACCTAAACCTTTTAACATTGGAAGAATTAGAGAAGTTGTAAAAGAGATAAGAAACAGTATAAACACAGAAAGCATTGATAGTTTTAACGGAACGGAAGTTGTGGGGAAAAGCCCCGCAATGAAAGAAGTTTTTAAAATAATAGGTAGAGCCTCAACATCAAAAGAACCTGTACTGATAACAGGTGAAAGTGGTGTAGGAAAAGAAGTCATAGCAAATCTTATTCACCAGTTCAGTAATAGAAAAGATAAACCTTTTATAGCAGTAAACTGTGCAGCAATTCCAATCGGACTGGTAGAAAGTGAATTTTTTGGGTACGAAAAAGGTTCCTTTACAGGTGCTGACAGGTCTAAAAAGGGAAAATTTATAGAAGCAAATGGCGGAACAATTTTTTTAGATGAGATAAGTGAGCTACCTTTTGAAGCACAGGGGAAATTACTCAGGGTTTTACAGGAAATGGAAGTAACTCCAGTAGGTTCTTCAAAAAATTACAAAATTGATGTAAGAATTGTTGCCGCATCTAATAAAGATTTAGTAAAATTAGTAGCAGAAGGAAAATTCAGAGAAGATTTATTTTACAGACTATCTGTACTTGAGATTTATATTCCACCTTTAAGGGAAAGGAAAGAAGATATTCCACATTTAATAGAATTTTTTACACAGAAAGCCTTAAATGAACATAACCTAAAAAAAGGTGGTTTTACAAAGGAGTCTATTAAACATTTAATGGAATACGATTTTCCCGGTAATGTGAGGGAATTGAGAAACATTGTAAATAAATTAATAGCACTTTACAGAGAAAGACCAATAACACCTGATTTACTCCCTTCAAAAATCAGGAAGGATGAAGAAATAAACTTAATAGACTGGAAATCTGGACTTGTTGAAGAAGTTAGAAAAATGATACTTAAAGAGAAAAAAAATATTTATATTAAATTAATGGAAGATGCCGAAACAATAATTATTAAAGAAGTTTTAAAACATACGAAAGGAAATATATCTGAATCTGCAAAATATTTAGGAATACACAGAAATACAATACACAGAAAAATTGAGGAGTTAAATTTAAAAATTGATGACAATAAAGCGACTTTTAACTAAAACAGGTATTTTCCTTATTTCAGTAATTTTTATTTCAAGTTGTGCTACGAAACAAAAGGTTCATAAAAAAGCTCCTGATGCTGATTATTACTACAATGTTGGGCTTTCATATCTGAATTCTGGAGATAACTCTAATGCAATAGAAAATTTACTAAAAGCAGAAGAAAAAGCACCTAAAAACCCAGATATAAAGATAGCATTAGGTATTGCATACAGTATGGTTGGGGAAGAT